>JAPLUM010000354.1 GCA_026397605.1 Verrucomicrobiota bacterium
GATCGTCGAGGCTCAGGTGCTCGCTGCCGCTGGAGTCGGTGATGCGTTGTCTCGTCTGCAAATCGACGGCCAATGCCGCGTCACCACGCCCTTTCATCAGGCCGCATGCCGCTTGCGCGAGCTTCTGCGCGGCTCCGCTGCGCATGGCACCTGCGGCGTCGGTGTCGGCGAGACTGTGCGCCATGCATTGGAGTATCCGCAGCAGGTTTTGCGCTACGCAGACTTGCTTCACGCCAGCGTGGCTCTCGATAAGCTGCATGCCCTTCGCCAAACTTTGCTAGCCGAATTGGAGCCGCTGTGCTCGCCAGCACACGCGGAGGAACTGCGAGTGCTCAAGAGTGAAAACATCGCCGCCGAATGGCTGAACACCGCCCGTGCCGTAGCTCGTCAATGTCCTCCCTCATCGCTTGATGCCATTCATTCACGACTCACCCAAGCAGGCACCGTGCTCTTTGAAGGAGCACAAGGTGTACTGCTCGATGAATGGCGCGGTTTTCATCCGCACACCACCTGGAGCACCATCAGCACCGCTGCCGTCGAGCAGGCACTCGCACGTTTCGGAATCACGCCTCACGTCGAGCATTATGGTGTGTTGCGCAGCTACCTCACCCGCCACGGCGCGGGGCCGCTGCCTACTGAGGACCCCGCTTTGGATGGCCCGCTGCATGAACCGCACAACACCGCTCAAGGCTGGCAAGGCCGCTTTCGACGCGGTCACCCGGATGCAGTGCTTTTGCGCTACGCCTTGGAATCCGTCGGAAATCTCACCGGACTTCTCATCAGCCATCTCGATGTCTTTGAAAGAGGCGCGAGTTTGAAGTGGTGCCATGCCTATCAAACCGAGCACGGTCTGCTAAACCAGCTACCCAGCTCGGCTGGACCTGATTTGTCCCATCAGCAAGTTCTCACGGACCTTTTGCTTAAAGTCGCACCTGTATTTGATCGCGAGCCGATCTTGAACGCGAGCACTTGGATCGAAAAGCTCGCCGAGGTGACTTCCGTGCCGGTGAAAATGACTTCACACGGAAACACTCATCGAGATGTGGTGGAAAGATGAGGATTACGGACTGCCGAGAAGCACGCGCAGACTCACGCTTTCCAGCCGTAGCTGTGGTAGTGGTCTTCAAAGTGGCCGTCGGGGTGGCAGGTGATTTGGAGGAAGCCTTCGGGGTTGCCGTGGACGGGGCCTTTCCACCACATGCCGCAGACGGCTCCACCTTGCAGATAGGTGACTTTGTCAAACTGGATTCGCTCGGAGATATGGCCGTGGCCGCTGAGGACAAGCTTGAGATTATAGGGATCGAGCATTTTGCGGAACTCGAAGACGTTTCCTACGAGGGCTTTGCCGCCGATTTTGATCTTGGGTCCTAGGATGACCTGATCCCAGACACTGTAAAAGGGGATGTGGGTGACCATAACGATCGGCGTTTGTTTGCCGGTTTTTTCGAGGTCGTTTTTGAGCCAAGTGAGCTGGTCGTCGTCGATCCAGCCTTTGTATTCGAGGTCGCTTTCCTGGCCGATGCTGTCGAGGATGATGAAGTGCCAGCCGCCGTGATCAAAGCTCTGGTAGGTGCGGCCTTTGCCGTAGCGGTCGGAGAAGAGTTTCTTGCCGTAGTCGTGGTCGCCGGGTTTGACGATGGCTTTTTTGGACCAGCCACAGACGTCGTGATTGCCGATGGTGTGGTAGGTTTTGTAGTTGAGATGCTTCATGGCCTCATCCCAAAGCTGCCACTGGGCGTGGACGCGGTCGCTGCCCATCTCAAGCGCGTCCATGATGAGATCGCCGCCAGTGATGGCGAAGTCGGCTTTTTGCTCCAGGGAGTTGGCTTTTTCAAAACAGGCTTTTACGCCTTCGACTGCGCGGAGTTCAGGCTGAATATGGGCGTCGGTGAGAAAGGCGAAGCTGAAGGGTTTGGCGGATTTTTCGACTGACATTGCCATTTGGGGCAGGAGCAGGGAGCTGGCGCTGGCAGTGAGGAGGCGACGGCGAGTAAAGCGTGTCATACGTGGGATACGGTAAGAATGCGGGCTAGATTTCAGGCTCTCATGCCAAAGGCTAGAATTCGAGTTATTGGTTAAGTTTTAAACATATGAACATCTAATATTGTTAAAATGTTAAGATCTGCTAAATAAGTTGGCGAAATTCATGTCTGCTAATACTTATCGACTCAACAGCCGAGAACGGGCCTCCCAGCAATTGGAGAGGTCGAAGCCTGCCAATGTACGGAGGCATCCAGTGGTACAGAAGCAGAGTCGAGTGAAGCTTTACAAGGGCTGGCTGGCGGTGCTGCTGCTGCTGCCGCTGTGGCTGATTACGGCGTTGACACTGGGGGAACTGCTCTGGCGGGCGATGACGAGGATGGAGTTTTGGCGTTCGGAGCAACTGATCGTGGCGCGGGCTTTTGGTGGAAAGATCATTAGCTGGAGCGTGACGGCGCAGGGCGGGTATGTGGAGACGAATAAATCGAATACCTGGATCACGTTGGCTCCGTATTTGATCCCCTTTTACTCAGTGATCGTGATGCTGGTCTTTGGGCTGGTGGGCATGTTTGCTCATTTGCAGGAGATGCGGGCGGTTTCTCTCGCGGGGCATGTGGTGCACATGCGGCCAGTGTGGATTTTTTATGCGCTGCTGGGCCTGAGCTGGTGGTTCCACATCACTTACACGCTGAAGACGGTGATCGCACGGCAGAGTGATCTGGAGCGGAATGGTGAGTTTTTTTCCATGCTACTTATCTTCCTGATCAATGTGGCGCTGATTGTGGGCTTGTTTTTGGCCGCTTCACCTTCGCCAGGGCTGGGTTTTATGGAAGTCGGACGCTGTTGGATGGGCACGGCAGGCTGGTTGTGGGACTTGGTGCTGGGTCGGTTCTAGGGACTCGAACAAAATGAATGATCCAAGTCTTCTTGGCCTTTGGACCACTAGCTTCGTTGTTCCTTAGTCACAGATCGCAGGATATGCTCCCTCGTCACGTCTTGCTAGAGGTCCAAATCCCTGCGAGTCTTTGGAACATTCATTTTGTTCGAATCCCATAGTGAGTTCTTAGTTGGCAGATGGCAGTGGAGCAGTCACCATCTGCGGCTCATGGAATCACCCGACAGCGTCCTTACCGTTACCCAACTCACTCGCGAGATCCGCGAGGTGCTAGAGGGCCGTATTGGCACCGTCTGGGTGGAGGGGGAAATTAGCAATCATCGGCTGCAAACGAGTGGTCATCAATACTTCACCCTGAAGGATGGTGGATCACAAATCTCCTGCGTGATGTTTCGCGGATCCGCCAGTCGCAGTGGCGCTCGACTCACCGATGGCGTGCAAGTGCAGGTGCAGGGTGAAATTTCCGTCTATGAGCCACGCGGACAGTATCAGCTGGTCGTGAAGCAGGTGCAGATGAAAGGGCAGGGGGGACTGCAGGCGAAATTTGAGGCACTGAAAAAGAAGCTCTTTGATGAGGGCCTTTTCGATCAGGATTACAAACAGTCGATCCCCAAATTTCCGCGTACCGTGGCTCTGGTGACCTCGCCGACTGGGGCGGCGATTCAGGACATGTTGAACATTTTGACTCGTCGAGCGCCCTGGGTGCGAGTGATGATTTTTCCCGTGCGTGTTCAAGGGCAGGGAGTGGAGCGGGAGACGATCCGCGCTATTGAAATGCTGAATGCAGCCGAGCAGTTCGGCCTGCCACGGCCTGAGACGATCGTCATCGGTCGTGGCGGCGGCAGCATTGAGGATTTATGGGCTTACAATGAGGAGTCTTTAGCACGAGCGATCTTTGTTTCGCGGATTCCGATCATCTCAGCGGTCGGCCAT
>JAPLUM010000370.1 GCA_026397605.1 Verrucomicrobiota bacterium
AGAACTGGGTTTGCCGGAACAGGAAGCCGAGAAGACTTCGGCGATGAAAATCGAGCTACGTCCCACACGCCGCTCGGGCCTCTCCACCGGGCTCAAATTCATCAATCAGCTCGGCGAAGATGTGGATCTATTCTGGATCAATCAAGAAGGCCAGCATGTCCGCTACGGCAGTATCCGGGCAGGCTTGGAGCGGGATCAGCACAGCATCGAAGGTCACGTCTGGCTAATCACCAGCCGCACGGGCGAGCATCTGGCAGTCGTTGAAGCCCAGGCCGCAGAAAAGACGCTGATCATCGACGGCAAAGGGCTCAGCATCGCCAAGGAGAAACCAAAAAAGGCCTCCAAGTCTGGCCAGTCACCCGATGGCTCATGCGTCGTGACAAGTCAGTTCGACGCGATCAAACCGAGGCAAATCACCATCGTTGACTCAATGCCCAAAGACGGTTTTCAGCCCAAGACCAAAGTCATCGACTACATCAAGTCAGGCGACCCCTTACCAAAGCCCCAACTCATCATCACGCAGACCGATGGAAAGAAGGTCTCAGTGCCCACAGATCTGTATCAAAACCCCTTCACCGTATCAGGCAGACTCGACATCACCTGGGCACCTGACAGCAGCGAATTCTACTTTGACTACAACCAGCGCGGCCATCAGCTCTACCGCATCCTTGCCGCCAACCCGAAGTCAGGCGCAGTGCGTATCGTCGTCGAAGAGACCTCCAAAACCTTCATCGACTACTCGTCTAAAGATTGGCGTCACTGGCTACATCAGACCGGTGAACTCATCTGGATGAGCGAGCGCAGCGGCTGGTGTCACCTTTGGCTGTACGACCTCAAAACAGGACAGGTAAAGAACCCCGTCACTCAAGGCTCATGGGTCGTTCGTGAGGTCATCAAGGTCGATGAAGCCCAGCGGCAGGTCTGGCTCATGGCCAGTGGCTTAAAAGCGGATGAAGACCCCTATCACCTGCATCTCTGCCGCGTGAACTTGGATGGCACAGGCTTTCAACAGCTCACCACCAGTGATGGCAATCACCGCATCGAGTTTTCACCCAAAGGCGAGTTCATCATCGACTCTTGGTCCCGCTCTGATCAACCGCTCGTCACCGAACTGCGCCGCACCCGTGACGGCAGCCTCGTCTATGTTCTTGAAAAAGCCGACGCCTCCGCCCTGCTGGCAGCAGGATGGACCATGCCCGAGCGCTTCATTGCCAAAGGTCGCGATGGCAAAACAGACATCCACGGCATCCTCATCAAGCCCTCATATTTCGATCCAGCCAAGAAGTATCCCGTCGTCGAGGACATCTATGCTGGGCCGCACGGCTCATTTGCACCCAAGGACTTTGATCGGCTTCTGCGCATGCACCAGATCGCCGAGAGGGGATTCATCCTCGTTAAGCTCGACGGCATGGGCACCAATCATCGGGGCAAAGCCTTTCATGATGTGTGCTGGAAAAACATCAAAGACGCAGGCTTCCCAGACCGGAAGCTCTGGATCAAAGAAGCTGCCAAAACGCGCCCATGGATGGATCTCAGCCGTGTCGGCATCTACGGTGGCAGTGCCGGTGGTCAGAACGCCATGCGCGCTTTGATCGATCATCACGACTTCTACAAAGTTGCTGTCGCCGACTGTGGCTGCCATGACAACCGCATGGATAAAATCTGGTGGAACGAGCAGTGGATGGGCTGGCCCGTGGATGACAGCTACAAACGGAGTTCTAACTTCGAAGACGCGCACAAGCTCCAAGGCAACCTTATGCTCATCGTTGGCGAGCTAGACACCAACGTTGATCCAGCCACCACCACGCAAATCGTCGGAGCCTTGCAGAAGGCTGGAAAGACCTTCGAATACATGCCCATCATCGGCACTGGCCATGGCGCTGCGGAGACCCCCTATGGCTCACAGCTACGCATGGATTTCCTCGTCAAACATTTGAAGCCATGAGTCAAAAGATCACCATCCTCGGAGGCGGAGTCATCGGCCTCAGCACCGCTCTCTACTGCGCTCGACGTGGGATGAAGGTGACCGTCGTGGACCGTCAGCCCGCAGATCGCGGCGGCTGTTCCTTTGGCAA
This sequence comes from Verrucomicrobiota bacterium, assembly GCA_026397605.1. GTDB lineage: Bacteria > Verrucomicrobiota > Verrucomicrobiia > Verrucomicrobiales > Verrucomicrobiaceae > Prosthecobacter. The sequence goes on from JAPLUM010000370.1 coordinate 2,076, forward strand.
TGCAGGCATGATCGTGCCGAGTCATTTCATCCCACTCGCAGCCCCCGGTATGGTCATGATGGGCTTGAAATGGATGTGGAATCCCGAATCACCCTTTTATATCAAACCACGCCTCGACACAGCACACGCTGGATGAAGAAGCTCACACCGCCGCTAAAGCACGTGAGCTTGGCATCCCCGCGGAGGTTCTTGATGCCAAGCAAACCGCCGCGCTCGACCCCGGAGTCACCATGAGCGTCGCAGGCAGTGTCTTCTTCTCCAAGGACTGCCATCTATCACCAGGTCGCTTCCTTGCCGCCATGGAACAGGAACTGCAAAACAGCGGCGTAAAGTTTATCTGGGGTGCCGAGGTCACTGGGTTTGAAAAAGAGTCGGACCGCATCACTGCCGTGAAAACCACTCAAGGTGACATTGCCTCTGACGAGTTCGTACTGGCCAGCGGGGTCTGGTCAGACGAAATGTCGCGTGAGCTCAAATTAGCGCTGCCCATGCAAGCGGGAAAAGGCTACAGCCTCACCGTCACCCAGCCGCGCCAGTTGCCTGAACTCTGCAGCATCTGCACAGAGGCCCGCATCGCCGTCACGCCGATGGATGGCACACTACGCTTTGGCGGCACCATGGAGATCGCTGGCATCAATGAAACCATCAACTCCCGCCGCGTGCGTGGCATCGTCCGCGCCGTGCCTGATTACTTCCCAGAGTTCAAAGAGAGCGACTTCACCGACATCAAACCCTGGTCAGGCCTGCGCCCCTGCTCACCAGATGGCATGCCCTACATCGGCCGGACCAAAAAATGGAAGAACCTCACCGTCGCCACCGGCCACGCCATGATGGGCCTCAGCCTCGGTCCCGTGACTGGCCGTTTAGTCGCTGAGCTACTGGCAGGCGAAAAGCCCAGCGTGGCCCTGCCCCTGCTGTCTCCAGATCGGTTTGCGTAGTCGGCATTCGCCTGACTCCATCCTATCCGACCATCCTAGATTAGCCATGAGTCTCTCCGTCCTTGATCTCTACACCATCGGCATTGGCCCCAGCAGCTCGCACACTGTCGGGCCGATGCGCGCGGCTCAGCGCTTTGTTTCACAGCTGATGGGAAGGCGGACTACTCCCAGCCGCTGCTCTTGTGGAGTCTCATCTCTATGCCTCGCTCGCCCTCACCGGAAAGGGCCATGGCTCAGATAAAGCCGTGCTGCTTGGGCTAGTGGGGGCCCTGGCCGAGAGTGTTGGTTGCCACGCCTATTCCAAATGATCTGCGTTTGCGGGTTAGGGTATCACCACCGCTTGTCTTCATAGTGCCTGTCCCCTCAATAAGGTTTGAAGGTTTTGCAAGAGCCTCCGCCACTTTTCCCATATCAACTCCCGTTTACTCGCTGACAAAACACCTCGAAACCATTGCCACTGACGTTCGGGAAATCGCCGCTGACATCCGGGAAATCGCTACTGACAGTTGTGCTATTGAGACCAACAATTGCGCTATTGCGACTGACAGTCGTGCTATTGAGACGAACAAGTCGGCTATTGAGACTTTCAGGCGGGCAATAGGCACTTACAATGAGTTGTAAGCAGTTAACAATTGCGAAATTGAGAAATACAATCCTGCAAACGCCACTAACGGCCCAGAAATCGTCTCTGCGGGCCGTTTGCTGCCCTTTACCCTGGGAAAATGCGCCCACACTCTCGTTCTAGGCTTCCCTGGTCCACGGAACCCCCCGAGAAATTTGCTACAAACTCGAAAATTTTCATTGTCAAAAAGTCGTGGGGTTGTCAGAATTTCTTTGCTATGACCTCACGACTCCAAAATCACCTGAACATGATCGGCACGTGCATCACTGTCGCTCAAAGCCCCGAACACAAAACCGCTTGGGAAGGCCAAGAGCCTGCGGACTTTACCACCGACATCGACAAACTCGCCACGGACTACAGCGCCCTCAGCCTGAAAGCCGCCCAGGCGGAGGCCGCCACCGGCGGTGCAGCGGATGAAAAAGCCATCGCCGAGGCCACACTGGAAAACCTCGCCCATGTGGTGGCCCGCGCTTTGGCGAACCACTTCAAAAAGACCGGTAACCGCGACCGCCTCGGCAAAGTGGACTACACGAAGAGCGAACTCGTCAAACTCCGCACCCAGGAACTCGTCAATCATACCACCGCCATCCGCGACTTCGCCCAGGCAGCCGTCGCCGAGCCAGACGCCGCCAAACGCGGCATCACCCCAGCCCGCCTTGCCACCCTCAGCTCCGCCATTGCCGGCTACACGAAAGTGATGAACGCCCCACGCGGCCAGATCATCAACCGCAACACCCTGATCAAAGAAGTCGAAACCGACACCGCCGCCCTCCTCGAATCCATCCACGACCTCGACGACCTAGTCCTCCAATTCGACACCACCCCCACCGGCCACCGCTTCCTAGAAGCCTGGAAACGCGCCCGCATTATTGTGGATGTTGGTGGTGGGCAGGGTGGTCAAGGAGAAAAAACAGAAACACCTATACAGCCTGTTTCATAATGAGGCTGAGCCGAATCATGAATCGCTACGAGTTACTGATTCAACACTAGAGCTTATAAGTGCAGACAGGATTTGTGTCCTTTGTCACATAAGTTGTCATCATTAAATGCACCCCAATCTAATTCAACATGCGGCTTGGTCACTAATCTGGCTTCTTGCTGGATGTATACTTTTTGTCTTTTCCTTTGGCATTACCAAAAAGCTTCTTGAGCCAAAGCAACCAAGGCAAAAAAAAGAAAATGGGGTTCTGCGTTTCATCTGGGTAATTTTTAGCTGCTTGTTTGCTTTTGTGGCTACTTTTTTTGTGGTGCTACATGTATGTCGTGCAACTGATCTAATCTGTCATTTTTGGCAAAATAGCCAGAGCATACAAGTCGAGCAAGGTTTAAAAAAGCCACCAGAAAATGAAAACAAAACAAAGGGCGAAAACATCTTCGAGAGTTGCTTAACGTTTTTCACTGGTTTGGGATTTAGGCGGGAAACAGAAGTAGAAAGCAATGACTCCGAACAACAGAAAATTTCTGGAAGAATCGAATCCCAAGATGTGATCGAAACATACTCCGCGATATTTGTCGGGGTATTTGCCATAGCAGGTTTGTTTCTCCAATTTCAAGATATCCGTGACCAGCAAAAGACCTTCCGCTTGACTGGCCTGATAAGTTTTTGGGGCCAACAAATGGAGACGATTAGGTCTTCAATAAATACTTATCTTCCTTCCGCATTAAAAAAAGGTCCTCGGCACAAAGCCGCAGATTACAGAACACTGCTCAATAACTACCGACTATATTGTCAGAAAACAGGCGCTAAGTTTGATCATGAAGCTGTTAGAGAAATAAATTTATTGATCGCTAGGCTCAGGAATGCGGAAGAGCAATCTAAACAAGTTGAAAATGACCTGACCGATCTCAAACAACAGAGCAAAACAAGCTAATGCCGTCCACTTTAGACCCAAATGAACTGCGGATGCCAAAATCATTGCCTTTGTGGCCGCGAGAAGATGCGATCACAAGATTCAACATGGCGCTTCTCAGAGACTTTAAGTTCTTCCATGACCCATTGCCATATGATGATTCGAAGTTAGCAGAATCGACGGCTAATGGTGAGAACAAAGAGCAGTCTAATAATGGTGGCCACCATTATTGTGAACCCAAAGGTGTATCCCGAATCATAACGCACTTTCTTGAGAACACTAATCACGGCAGCCTTCTAGTGACTGGGTATCGTGGAGTTGGCAAGACATCAGCTGTCAATCTTGCGCTCAAAGAGTATGTAAATGCCTGCAATAACTTTGATTGTGACAAAGTAAAAGAGATTAACATCCCGGTGATCATGCACCTGGACCTTAGCTCGGTCACATCAGCTCACGATCTTCTGTTGCTCCTTTTTGAAGTTCTGAACGACAAACTCAATGAGGCCGGTTGGTGGTCTCCCGATGATCGAATTGATTTTGCAGATGTCGAAACACCGAAAAGACCTAGCTTCAAACGCCATGACCAGCTAACTAAAAAGAAAATCGAGATCAACAAAACAGTCGAAGCGTTCGGCAATAGGTTATGTTTACCGGTAAACAATGTACAACCGAGCTTCCTAAATTTAAAGCTGGGCATTTCATTTGAAGAACTACAGAAGATTGGTTCAGAGTGCTTTCCTCATGAACCATCTTCGCAACAGCAGACAGTTGGTGGAAAGAAAGATGAAGGCGGGCAACTTGATCATGCGACTGAGGACAAGTGGGCTGACCAACTGTTTCCTTGGATAGACCAGAAACATCATTCGTATCCGAGACTTCAAGAATTGAAAAGGTTCCTCAGAGAGGAGTGTCTCGAAAAGTTACGCAGGGATATTGGATATGAAAAAGTTACAGAATCAGAGGAAAAGGCAGCGTCCAGTTCAGCTTGGTTCGAGGGGGAATCAAGAAGTTCGGGATCACATGTTCCTGAGCGACACCTCAGCCTTTATCAATACCGGTTCAGAGATTTCTTATCCAAGCTGTCAGAGCTTGAGCTATATTGCGCGGTGCCATCAGCACATGAAGTTTCGCAAACTTCTGAGCAGACTGGCACCACTCAAAATATGTTGGATGTGGCGAATTCTGTGCAGCCATGTGGCGCAAACCTCGAAGAGGAGCCTAAAATTGAGCCCTCAAAAAAGGGACTTCTTAGAGGGCTTTCTACATGGCTCGGCATTGCAGAGAACACTCGTATCACGCTGCAGCCTGAAAAGGAAGCACCGGATTTATATCAACCAGAAGAATCGAAGATTCAGGAGCAGCAGCTAGCCTCAGCAAAATGGTTGCGAGCTAGACTTAAAATAGTCTTCATTATTGATGAGCTGGATAAGTTGCCTGTTCAGATTAGGGACAGGCTTCCAGATCAGACCGAGGAAGATCGCTTCCACGAAGTACAAAGAGTCGTAGCTGATTTGAAGTTTCTACTAACTGAGGGCAAGAGCCACCAGATATTTATAGCCGGGAAGGATGTAGAAGACGCATGGCACACCGACCGCAATAAGCGTGAAGGGCTCTTCGAATCCATATTCCCCAGGAACATCTATATAGGCACATTATTCACGAGCGACATTGCACCACGAACCATTACTAAATCGCAAAAAGATTTGCTGACTAACCTACAACCGGGAGGCTATGCGGAAGCAAAGACCGATGAGGAGTACGATGCTTTGTATTGGACTCATGTGGCAAATGCCTGTGGAATAACAAAAAACTCACTTAGCTACCGTACGGCGCTTTTGATACTGCCTTATCTTGCACCTGTGGAGTTGGATGCACTCTTACTCACCAGAGTTGATGCAAAAGATAGAAGCCTGCATTCTTCAGAAGGAATCAAGGCACACAGGAATCACATTACGCGGCTTAGAATTCTCATACATCACCTGACTTATAAAGGCAGAGGTATACCAAGAAAGATTCTCCGAGAATTTTATAGCTACATTCAAGATAGAAGAGTGGTTGGCGAACTTTCGCTCTGCAATTTTAGCGAGCTGAGCGCTAAACAAAAGAGCGGAATTTGCAATGATCTGATTCTTTCGCTTCGTGCCAATGACCTGCAAAGGATGGGATTCTATTCCAGAATCATGGATCTACTTGAACAGAATTTTGACAGATTTAGAACGCTTAGTGACAAAGGTTGCATCTCTATTTTCTACCTCATTGATCATATTCTCAAATTCTACGAAACTGGGTTTACGACACATGAAATAACTGGATCGGAAGTTTCTTCTACGCGACAAGAGATGTTTCCTACCCAGTGGCTCGCTAGCGAGGTAGTTTCGATTCTAGATGGGCACTTGCTTCGCCGTCGAAGCTTACGCGCCACGGAGTTCTATTTATTACCTCACGCCAAGCATGACTTGCGTAAATTGGTTAGAAACTACCCTGGCGAACAAGTAGAGCTTAGATTCGCGGAGGCGGATTTCGAGCAAGAACTAAAAATGCTTGAGGCCAAGTTAAAGTTAGTTAACCAGACTTTCCCTAATCAGCGAATAGAATCCGTACAATCGCAGGTAAGGCAAGGCATCATCTATGAGCGATTGGGCAAACTCTTTGATGCTAGGCTCGCATACGCCAAAGCAGTTCGTTGGCTGCGCCACGACCTCGCTGGATTCGTATATACTGCAAGTGGAGCCAATGAGAGTCCTGAATCTAAGAGAACGGTAATTCGTGAGTTTAGACAAACATTCACCAGTCTGATTGTTCAAGTGCTTCACCGTCTTGGGCGAATTTATGAAGAGGAGAACGAGTTGCAAAGCGCTATGCGTTGTTATGAGGAGGCGCTTAGCCTTCATGAACTCGGACTGAAGAAGACAGAACCGGAACACGCCGATAAAAGGCAAGTTCCCTCTTGGCCATCCAAACTCAAACCAGAACATACATGGCCTTACGAACCATATTGCAGTAATGAAGCTAAGATCGCGGGTGGCAAAACATTCGGCGAGTTCATGCTGCTGAAAAAAGACCTACTGGACGCGACTCTTTATATCCACGATCAGCCCAGGTATTCGGAAGATGTGAGGCCAATGGCTCGCGATAACGAAATACAAGGTTTTGCTACAACACTCAACCATGCGGCATTGGCCCATGAAAAGCTTTGGGAGAGGTCGTCTGCTAATGGATATCTTCTGAGAGCATTAAACTATCTGCACTACCTACAAGATGAATTTGGTGTTGTTGAGCAGATGTTTCTTATTGGCACTTTGATGGTTAGACGCCGTGATCTTAAACTTGCGGCACTTTGGTACTTGAGGGCGCTCGAGTTAGAGGCAGACCTTCGTGAACAGCATCAATCAAGCCAGCTGCCAAACGATAAAAAACCAAATAACCAACCATTCTCTGATATTGCTTCCGGCATTGGTTGGAGTGTAATTGGTTTCCCTTCAGATCTTCATGCTACTCTCCTAATGTATCTGGGTGACATCTGCCAAGCTACAGGAGATTGGGGACTCCCTCCTCATTCGTTTAAGGTGGTGGTGGTGGAGCCAGCTACAAACGCACAAAAGCGAGGTCCTGAGGTTGCGCATAACGAGCATAACTCACAATTCCGGAAGCATGTGAGAGCGCGATTGCTTGCATTATTCATGCGTGATGCCGCTGCTAAAATGTCAGAAAAGAGTTACCAGGAAAAGCCTCTGGTCATGGCAACATATCTGTTTGATAGATCTCTACACTTGTTTGAAGCTGGTGGACACGCTTCGGGCTCTCAAGATGTTCTATCAAGGCAGTTACTGCTTCATTCAGAGTATCTCACGCAAGGAATTGGTGAAGTTTATTCGATCTTTCGGTGCCTTGAAAGTGAGGGAATCAACAAGGGTAAATCAAAGGGGCGCATTCAAAGTGGAAAGAAGAAACATTCATTGCATAATGCTAAGCAATGCAAAGTTGTTTTGCCTCAGCACTGGGACCACTTTTGGGAAACTGCTGGCAGAATGGTTTACAGCTTACTTGACACTAATCCCAGTCGTTTTCGCGAAAAGACGACAATTTGGGGACATGTTCAGGATCGTAGACGTCTCGGTCAAGTGTTCCGCTCCTGCATGGAGATATTAAAAGAGTTTGGCTTGCTGCTTATGAGTAGGCGTCAGCTCTCACCAACCGAGAAAGGGTCGGATACACAAACAGAAAGCTATGTTTGGGATTATTCAAGTGCAGCTAGTTCAACTTCGCAGCAGGAGTTTATTATACAGAGCAGCTACTTCACTGATTTTTTTAAGAGTTCAAAGGCCGATGAGAAGAGCTTTAAAATGACTCTGAATCTTGAAATGCTGCCATCAGTTTTTGGCCCGATGCTCGGCGCTGGTGTCAATGCTCATTTTCCTTTTGAAGAAGGTTCTAGTGCGATCTCCAGTTTTGGAGGCATCGATTCACAGCATACTTGGCCAAATGCAAAAGACGATGGCAAGGACGCTTGGTTGGTGGAAGAGGCTCTAACAAGGATTGCATTAGACTCTTCCAGCTCACTTGCAGTCTCAACTAATCAAGCTAATGCAGGCCAAGATCTATCAAGTGACCAAAAGCATAGAGTTCACCTTATGCGTCTGGCGGAGTGGTCTGGCATTACGGCTTATCTTCTCCAGCGTGATGCCATTGAGGACTCTCGTCTTGGGCGTACATGTCTCACACTTGGCCAGCTTTACTCTGTTGTTCTATGCTCTGTTTGTCGGCATACGCGGTATTCCAATAATGGATGGAACCAGCGTAACGCAGAGTCAGCAGCACGTTTGTATCTTCATGCCAAAAGATTTTTGGTGAAAGCCTTGGCTGTCTTTAACGAAGAACCAACTAAAGAGCGAATTTTGCGGCCACACATCTCTGAAACGTATTTTTGTTTGGGGGATCTAGCTTTATTGCGAGCGCTTTGTGCCGATTCAATACTATCTAAAGACAAGCCTATGTGTTCACAAAGCTCTGCTTCTGATGACCTGAAAGCAATTTTTGGTGAAGAAGGATCCAAAACAATGAAATGTCTCACAGATGAATTCAAAAAGCTGGAGAAGCATGTTGGTGACATCGACTTCGATGACACAAGGCGTCAAGTTCATGAATATTACTCAAAAGGCACTCGTGTTGTTGGGCTTGAACTAGACGACTTTCTTGGCCGTTATCCTCTTGCTCCTGATGTGTTTTACTCTCATATGAATATTAGTGACCCAGTGTTGCATTCAGAAATTTGCCGTTCAGTTCAGATGCGACATGTTTGGGGAGCACAACTGCTTAATGTGACTCAGCTCGAAAATTCGAGCACTCAGCAAAGCGTTTATGAACTGAGAAAGGAAATTGTGGAAGCTATGGAGACACCACGAATTCCCGGTGGAGATTGGAAGACTTGGTTGAAGTCCATCGAAGAAATGTTGCAGACAGTAACTAAAGTACGCACAGATCGCCCTATGTTTGAAATCAGCACTGATGAACGTAGTATGCATTTAGGCTGGGTGGAGTCATTCCCAGAGAGGTACAGCCTTTCTTACTTTTGGTAAAAAATTGCTCTTATTGTACCAGGCTACAAAAAGCCCCATCAGAAATGTGGCATCAGCAATTTGTCGCAAAAACCTACGATGATGGAGTGAGCGACTTAGATGCCTCCCAATTGCATGAAATCTT
>JAPLUM010000655.1 GCA_026397605.1 Verrucomicrobiota bacterium
CCCGACTTTTCCTCCATCTTTATCCCTCCAAACAACGAAACAGAGACTTCATCTGGCCACGTTGCGTCTGTGCTATGCAGCCGACACAGAGGGGTTTATAGGGCTATTAAGCGTCTTCTTACTCTCGTATTATGCAGTCTAATTTTGCTGAATCTAGCTAGTGCGCATAATCTAGATCAGCAGGCAGATTTCATCGGTTTTGACGATGCGACTTTGGCGCGGATGCAACAGCGCCAAGCAGCTGGGCAGGCGCTGATTCAGACAGGAGATGTGGTCGGGCTTATTGTGAAGGCCTCTCCCACGGTCGGAACCCCAACTGGAGCAGGTGGTTACACGACCTTTTTCGTCCCTGTGGGAACTCAGGTCGTAGGCGCACATTATGGGCGCCTTGATAGCACTGGGAAATTTCTGGCGATGCCGATGAAAGGCCAATCTCTGGCGGCGCTTGGAGATGGTGCCAGAGGAGCGCAAACGCAGAATGCACTGAAGGGTCTTGAGTTAGGGCCGAACATTTTAGGCGTGAAAGCTTTTGCCGTGGATTCCAGCAGCGGGAAAATGCGCGGAACCATCGCAGGCGTATATTCTGACACGGGTATCTTTTATTCCACCGACACCAAAACAGTCTGGCGCAGTTGGGAAACGACTGGTGGTTTTGACAGAAATACAGGCACGTCAGACAACACGCTCACGAACAATTCGGGCGACATCGTGATACCGACCACTCGCTGGGATGCTGAGCAGTTGCTGGCCTTCGGGGTAGCCTCAAGAACGCCGATTGTCGATGATGGAAAAGGCAACACCCCTTGGGGTATGGGTAGCGGCGTGGCGGGACCTCAAAGTGGTTACGCATGGCACTTTAACCACACGACGTGGACCAGCACGGGCAACATGAAAAACTCCATCGAGTTTGGGCCTTGGAAGCGCATTCGCTACTCGGGCAGCATGATTGCCAAAGATACGCCAGGACTTCTCAGTACCCAATTGGGCTTGGTGGGGGAAGATGCCACGCAAGTCGGCTGGGACTTGAGCCCGTCGAATCCGCTTCCCCCGACGACGAGCTGGAGTGATACGACGAGCCCGAAAGCGGTACGTTTGGCCTGGGGCAATCTGGAAATATTCCGTCCCGAATACGCCCGAGTGCAATTGAAGGTCAATGTCGGTCCAGGCCAGCCAAACTCGCCTTTTGACAGCGCTGGCTTCCTCCAGGCATACGCAGATACCTTCGGCGGTGATGCAGGCGGCGAATACAAGAATCAGGACCACATCTGGCGCTATTACCAGCCGAGCAGGGTCTCGCTGGTCAGCAAGCCGATGATTTTCAAGCAGGCTTCCAAGCAAATTGTGGCTCAAAACGAGGTCTTTACCTACACGATCTGGCACACGACCTTTGGCAACAGCGCTCTGACCAATGTGGTGGTTGAGGACACCCTGCCTTCTGGTTTTCAATACATCAGTGCTTCTCCCGCTCCATCCAGCACCAATCCGCTTCGCTGGAACCTCGGGACCGTGCAACCCAACCGTGTGCAGAGCATCACCCTGACCGTCAGGGCCAGCGGCTCCGGCGTCAGGACCAACACGGTGTGCGCCACGAGTGATCAGGCGCCCAAGTCATGCAGCACGGAGACCATCATGGTTTCCTCCAGCACCGCGCTTCTCTATCCCGACAAGACGGTCACACCTAGCTCGGCAGTTCCCGGCAGTCTGGTGACTTACACGCTGACCATGGCAAATGAAGGTACGAGCATGAACAGTGTGCCTCTCATCATCACGGAGAATCTTCCAATTGGCTTCACTTACGACAGTCTGGTTTCCGCGAAGGTCGGCGGCTCAGCGACATCCAGCGTGGCGATTAATTCAGGAAACGCAGCCAAGCCGATCTTCACCGTGAATGCAGGTATTCCCGCAGGTAAGAATCTGGAGCTATCTTTCAGATGCCGGATCAGCTCAACTCAGCCAATGGGCGTTTACACAAACCAGTTCACCTTTGAAAATAGCGGCAAAGTGATCTCCACGGGGGCACTAGCACCCGTAACGGTTGGTGGCGGACGCATCGGTGATACGGTTTTTCGGGATTGGAATGGCAACGGCGTTATGGATGCAGAGGATGATCCTCTTTCCGGCGTCCAGGTGCAGCTTTTCGCCAGTGACGGCACCACGCTACTGAGCACTCAGACGACGAGTGCAGCGGGAAAATACGACTTCGCGGCTCTGAATGGCGGAACCTACATCGTGCGAGTCACAGCGCCTTCCGGCCACACGGCCACGTATGACCTTGATGGTATCGCCTCAGCCAATCAAGCCACGGTGACGATCTCAGCCAATGAGCAGAAGCTCAATGTCGATTTCGGCTATCGCCCCGGCGGCACCGGCAGCATCGGGGATAGTGTCTTCAAAGACATCGCCAATGATGGCTCCCGCAGTCCTGGCGACCCTGGTATCCCGAACGTCACCGTGAACCTCTACGAGGACGGCAATGGCAACGGCACGATCGATGCGGGAGATGCGTTCGTCGCTACAGCTTCGACCAACAGCAGCGGTGGCTACCTGTTTGGCAGCCTAGCTACGGGTTTGAACTACGTCGTTGAGGTGAATGTGGCGGATGGTGACCTGACGACCTATTTCTCGCCGAATAGCTTCCAGGCAAGCACGGCCACGCGGAGGTCGATTCTCAACCTGAGCGGCTCGAACCTCACCGCCGACTTCGGCTTCTGGGCCGCGCAGCCGGGTTCGATTGGTGATCAGGTCTTCGCTGATGTGAATGGCAACGGCGTTTTCGATGCAGGAACAGATTCACCGCTCGTGGGCGTGAAGCTGAATCTCTCCAACAACGGAACTCCTGCCGCCACCACCACCTCTGGGGCGGATGGGAAATACCTATTCACTGGTCTCGGCCCCAGCACCTATCAGGTCTCGGTGGACATGAATAGTCCGGGCATTCCGGCGGGGTATTCGCCGACGCTCAGCATGATTTCGGTCTCGCTGGCTGCTGGGGAAAACGACCTCACGGCAGACTTTCCCTTCGCATCCGTCTTCAACAAGAGTGTGGACAAGGTCGCAGCGAATGCAGGAGAGGTTCTTAACTATACCTTGGCTCCCTTCTGGCCGGGACCCTCGCTGTTGACGAATGCCAAAATCAATGACCTGATCCCCGCTGGCACCACCTATACGTCATCAGGGCAGGGAGGTGTATTTGGCCCCACCGCAGGCTCTTCCGCAGTAAATGGCAGCCATGCCGGCTCCGTCGGCGGTTCCTTTGCGTCCACGCTGACCGCCGTGGCCGATAATGAGATATGGAGTGAGCAGGCAACCGCGAACTACGGAACCAGCAACGTGGCTTGGATTGAGCGGACGAATTCATATCGAAACCGCATTCCGCTCCGTTTCGATCTCTCTTCGATCCCAGCAAATGCCACCATCACCTCTGCGGTCATGACCCTGAACCGAAAAAGCGGCACCAGCGGCAACGGTTCCATCTCGGCGCACCGTCTGACACAGGCCTGGTCGGAGACCACCAGTTCGTGGAACAATCGCAGCACAGGCACCCCTTGGACTGCTGCTGGTGGTGATGGGGATTACGACGCCACCGCCGCTGCAACGACGAATGTGACTGCCAATGGAGCGCACAACTGGGCCATCACCTCCCTCGTGCAGAGCTGGGTGAATGGCACAAATCCGAACCATGGTGTCCTGATGCGTTTGCAAAACGACGCTGTAAACGGTGAACATGAATTTTACACCCGTGAAGAAGTCACTGCCAGCAGGCGGCCGACTTTGAGCATCACCTACACCATTCCGGGTCTCGCAGCGACGACCACGGCGATCAGCGTGGCCCCCGGCACGGTCACGGACACCGGCAGTGGCGTGAATGTGACGGTTTCCATGAATGTCACCGCCGGAGCTGCTGTGACAGGAATCACGCCCTCCGCACTCACCGTCATTCCAGGCACTCGTGGCTCTACCGCCACATTCGTTTCAGGCCCTACGAGTTCGCCCGCAAGTATCGGTTCTGGCGGCGGCTCAGCCACCTTCACCTGGGTTTATAAGGTCACCAAAACGGGTTTCGGCAATGACGAGGTGACCTTTAGAGGCAATGCCACGGGAAGTGGCGCGCAGTTCTCGACGGCCACCTCCAATGGCGTGGTGGTCAATCCCCTGCCTGCCAACGTGTGCTGGAACCTCGGAAGCAATATTGCGGCAGTGAATGGGAGCCATTCCGGCTCTGGCGGAAGTGTGAACATAACTATCACCTCAGCCAAGGCCACATACAACTATGTTGATCTGCCCACTAGGAACTATGGCGGAGATGCTATTATCGGCTTGGATGCGGACACGGCGTATCGCTGCAACAGCTTTCTAGAGTTTGATCTTTCTTCCATCCCGGCAGGCTCCACCATCACTTCGGCCTCGCTGAAATTGGTTCATAGTAATTTGGCATGGGGCACTGGCTCTACCGAAATGGGTGATCCATTCACTACTGGTATCCGTCGTGTAACTCGCGGTTGGGTGGAAGGCACGGCCGTGCATGCAGACCAAGCTGGTAGTTTGACATGGACGAGTGCAGGTTCGGCCAACTGGACAACCGCCGGTGGTGATTTCAGCGCTACGGATTACGGTTCATTCATCGGCGGCGCGGCCGATGCGCCGGGAACGGTTTACTCGGTGAATGTGCTGAATCTGGTCAACGAATGGCATCAAGGTACCCAGGCCAACAACGGATTGGCTTTGGTGCCACTGACAGACACCAGCGGGGAGGATTATTTCACCATGTATGGGGACGAGGCCGCCACTGCCAGCAACCGTCCGCAGTTGCTGGTGACCTATACCCCAGTCCCGCAGCCTGCCACCACCACCGCTATTGCCGTCAGCCCCGCCCTTGTCACGGCTCCCGTTTCGCCGGCGACGGGCGTGAATGTGAATGTCTCCATGACCGTGACCGCCGCCGGAGCGGTCAGTGGTGTTTCTCCCACCGCCCTGACGGTGATCACGGCCAACGGTGCCACAGCCACCTTGGTGTCCGGCCCTGTTGGCTCACCCGCCTCCATCAGTGCTGGAGGCTCAGCCACTTTCACCTGGGTCTATCGCGTGAATGGCGGCACCAGCCCGACCAACATTCGCTTCACCGGCGGTGCCACCGGCACAGGGGCCACTTTTGCCTCCGCCACGTCGGGTGGGGTGATCGTGACTCCTCCGCTGACCATGCGGGTCACGGTCAATTCCATCCCCGGAGTTCCCTCCGTCAACAACATCGCGAATTTCCTCAATGGATCGACGCTTCTCGCTACGGACGATGCCGTCACTGCGCTCACGGGCAACATTGGCGACCGCGTTTGGGCTGATTTGGATGGCGACGGTGTTCAGGACGCAGGTGAGTCCGGCGTTTCCGACGTTCGGGTGTATGTCGATCAGGATGGGGATGGCCTTTACGATGCCGCTGAACCTACAAGCATGACCGATTCAAGCGGTGCTTATCGGATCTTCGGCCTATTGGCGGGCACCCACTCCGTCAAAGTCGATCTCACGACTCTGCCCGCCAATTGGGTGACCACGACCTCGCCCACGCTCAGCCGCACACTAGCCACGAACAGCAGCTCACTGAGTGATGCGGATTTCGGCATCAATGCGCCACCGCCGTCCACTGCCTCTCTCGGTGGGTTTGTGTTCGTCGATGCAGATGAAGACGGCGTCTTCAGCGGGGATGAGTTGCCGCTGCAGACCGTGAGCGTACGCCTCTATCGCGATATGAATACGAGCGGCACCTTTGATGCAGGCGATCTGCTCGTGCGCTCGGCAGAGACAGCCTCGAACGGCCTCTATCTCTTCAGCAGCCTCACGCCAGGAGCCTACCTCGTCGATGTCGTCGAGAGCACGGTGCCCGTTGGCATGGACTTTGTCAGCGGTGGAGCTGCCGTGCGGGCGGTGACAGTGGCGGCACTTCAGGTCAGCACAGGCAACAATTTTGGTTTCAACCACACGGGTAGCATTGGCGACCTCGTCTGGTATGACACGGACAATGACGGCGTCAAAGATGCCGGAGAGTCTGGCATTCCGGGCGTGCTCGTCGCTCTCTATCTCGATGAGAACAACAATAACCTCATCGACGTAACCGAACGTGAAGTGGCCGAGGCGGTAACCAATGCCAGCGGCATTTACTCCATACCCAATCTCCCTGCCGGTGAATACGTCGTGCATGTCTCCGAGCAGCATGTGCCAGCGCCACCTTCCAGCCCAAACGCCGGGCTTTTCAATACGATGCTGCCTACGACGAACGAAAATGTCCCGGTCACATTGACCGCCGCGCAGGTCGTGACGACGGCTGACTTTGGTTTCGCTGAGCTTGGATCTGTGGCCGGCAGACTCTTTTACGATGCAAACAACAGCGGCATCATCGACGCCTCCGAGACGGGCATCGCCAACATCAGTGTGACGCTGACAGGCACGACCTTGGGCGGAACCGCTGTCAGCCTCAGTGCCGTCAGCAATGCCACAGGCGCCTATGAATTCCTCGTGGCCGCTGGCAGCTACTCCATCACCTACAACGCCAGTGACACGGACTTCCCGGCTGGCATGACGGTGAGCACCACGGTGACCACCCACGATGTGGTCGTTCAGGGAGGCTGGGAACTGGAGGACCTGAACTTTGGGCGCACCTACGCTGGAGCTCTGGGCGGTATTGTTTTCGAAGACACGAATGGAAACGCCATTCGAGATGGAGTGGAAGGCGTCATCCCTGGGGCGGTGGTGGACCTCTACAACTCCGCCGGGACCGTTTGGATCGACAGCCGCATCGTCGCCACTGACGCCAGCTACCGTTTCAGCGGTCTGGCCAATGGCACGTACGTCGTCAAAGTAAACACCAGCTCTCTCACCGCCCTCATCAGCCCCACGATCACCGCCGACCCGGTGGCCCCGCTGGATGGCAGCGCCAGCAGCACGATCTCGGCAGGCTCCCAGAACCTGAACCTGAACTTTGGCTACCGGAGCGTCATCCCGATCACACTGGACTACGGTGACTACTCTGGATTTGGCACAGCCAACCAGACAGCTGATGCCACGATCCGCATCGGCACCCTGGCCACCGATGCCGAAGCTGCTGATCCATCAAACAACACCGCGACAGGGGATGATGCCACAGGGGATGATGAAGATCTCACCATGCCGACCTTCACCGCTGGCACGGCCACCGATCTCAGCATCCCCGTCACCATCAGCAGCCCAATCACGGCAGCGCGTATCAATGTCTTCGCCGACTGGAATGAAGACGGGGATGTCAATGACACCGGAGAGACTCAGACGGTGCAAAGCATTACCGGCAGTAGCACGAGGACCTTCTCACTGACTCCGCCGAATGGCACCATCCCCGGCACCAAGTACCTCCGCGTGCGGCTGGTCGAGGGCGCTATCGCTCCGACCTTCAACACCACCTCGACACTCAAAGGTGAAGTCGAGGATTACGCCGTGACCGTCTCCTGCCCCACGTTGACATTCAGCTCGGTTTCGCTCCCCACGGGTGTCATCGGGGTGGCCTATTCGCAGACCATCTCCGCCTCTGGTGGCGCAGCGCCCTATGTTTACAGCATCTCCAATGGGGCGCTACCAGCTGGCCTTGCTCTAAACACGAGCACGGGCGCTATCACCGGCACCCCGACCGCAGTGGATGCTTCAAACTTCACCGTCAGTGTGACGGATGCGAATGGTTGTATAGGCAACTCGGGCAACCAGTCGATCGTCGTTTACTCCGGATCGCTGTCCATCGGCAATCTGGTGTGGATCGATGCTGACAATGACGGGGTGAAGGATGCTTTCGAAAGCGGCCAGCCCGGTGTCACCGTCCAGCTTTGGACCCCTGGAGCCAACGGCACCGAGGAAAATGGCGGTGGTGACGATGTCCAAGTCGGCTCTGACCAAGTCACCGATCTAAACGGCAACTATAAAATGGTCGGTCTGACTGCGCGAACCTACTACGTCCGCATTCCGACGCCTCCGGCAGACTTCCCGCTGACCTCTGGCGTGCCGGATACGGCGGACAATCAGCAGGAGGGGGACAACAACGGTCGCCAGCCTGGAGGAACAGGCACTGCCATCCGTAGCCCTATCATCACCCTCACGGCAGGTGCTGAACCAGCTCTCGTTGTTGACGGTGATGATACCAACGGCGACCTGACCATCGACTTTGGTCTTGCCAGCATTGATCCCTGCTATGCGCTCAATCTGATCGACAACGCCAGCTTTGAAATCAACGGCGGTGCCAATACCACGGGTGCGCTCTTTGCTGCGCTGGGCTACAACGGTAGCGGGACCAGCTTTGGCAACGGCGTCAACTCCCTCCGCTGGGTTCAGGGAGTGAATCCATCCAGTCCGCTCAATGATCCGATCTACCGCGCAAAGGTTCTCGCTGTCGGTACAGGCGCAAAGGTCGCCTGGGTGGAAAGCGCGAAGGCCCACCAGGGGAAACGCTACATGCTCCTCGAAGGTGAGCTCTCCTGCGTCGAGGTGAAGCCTGCGGGTGGTGGAGCCTGGAGCAGCGTCCTACAAGCAGGGAAGACCTATCAATTCAGCGTTTGGTCAGACACAGCAGGCACCGCAAACTCATCCTTCCAGCTCGATCTTGCCGCCAGCCGTTCCATTTTCCTGATCGGCAGCAGTGCTACGCCGCTGCACTACTATACGGCCACGCAGAACCGCTGGCTCGGCTCCCCTTCCAGCTTCACTGCCACCAACCACAACGGTTGGAATGAAATCGCCGTCAATACGACTCAGCCTACCTGGCGTCGTTACACTTACTCCTTCAGCATCTCCTCCACGGCCACGGCAGCCCAAATCGATAGCGCCACTCTCATCCTCAGTGCCCAGCCCGGCAGCGGTCCTGTCGCTATCGATGATGTCACGCTCTGCCAGCCTGCTCTTTCCGTCGGAAATCTCGTCTGGAATGATGCCAACAACAACGGACTCAAAGACAGCGGAGAATCGGGACTCTCAGGACTCACCGTCCAGCTCTTCAATCCCGGCTCGGACAATGTCATCGGCGGATCTGTGGCAGACACGCAAGTGGGAGCCAATGTCACCACCGATGTGAATGGAGCCTACCGCTTCAGCAGCGTCTCTCCTGGAAACTACTATGTCAAAGTCACACCAGCTGCCGGTCACAAGACCGGTGGTACTCCCGCCACCACGGACAACAACGTGGACAACAACAACGACGGCGCTCAACCCGGCGGCATCGGCACCGCCCTCTTCAGCCCCATCATCAATCTGGCTGCGGCCGGTGAATCTACCACTGATGGAGACACCGATCCCAACAGCAATCTGACCATCGACTTTGGTCTTTATCCCTGCCCGACGATCACCGTCAATCCTGCCACGCTGACAGACCCGATCCAAAACCTCGCCTACAGCACAACGATTACTGCCTCTGGCGGCACCGCGCCATACACCTTTGCCGTCACAAGTGGAACCTTGCCTACAGGTCTGACCTTGAGCAGTGCAGGTGTGCTTTCTGGTACTACCACCAGTTCCACGGCAGCGAACTTTACGGTGACAGCAACTGATGCCCCGGGTTGCAGTGGCTCACGCGGCTACACGCTCACCCCCGTCATCACCGACTTTGGTGACTGGAATGGTTCAGGTGCAGCCACGATCACGGCCACGTCGAATCGTAACACCAATCTCCGCCTTGGAGCCACAGTGGATGCTGAAGCGTCCGTCACGCCAAATGCTACTGCCACGGTGGATGACACCACGAACACTGGCTCCGCAGATGATGAAGACGGCGTGACAGTACCAGTCAGCATCACTCAACGTGCCAGTGTGACCATCCCAGTCAGTGTCTTTAACAACAACACGGCCAATCGCGTGCTTCAGGGCTGGATCGACTTCAACAACAACGGCATCTTTGACAATAACGACGTTGGAGTTGGTGGAGAGCGCATCTACAACACCGCCGTCCCCGCCAATGCGGCCCAGCAAACGGTGAATGTCACCTTTACTGTCCCTTCAGGAGCCAGCCCCGGTTCTCTGCGCGGTGTGCGCTTCCGCTTCTCTGACAACGTTGCTACCACACCGACCAGTAGCGGTGCCGCTGGGGAAATCGAGGACTATGCCGTCACCATTGCCTGCTCAACCATCGCCATTACTCCTGCCACGCTGTCAGATGCCTACCTCGGTCAGGCCTACTCGCAGACTCTGACCGCCAGCAATGGCACGGCTCCCTACACTTGGACCATCTCCTCTGGCACTCTGCCAGCAGGCTTGAGCCTGAGCTCGGCCGGCATTATCAGCGGCACGCCGACGAGCGCGGCGGGCAGCACCTTCACTGTTCAGGCGCTGGACTCACTCGGTTGCTCTGCCACGCAGTCCTACACGATTAATGGTCGTGGGTTAGCGATTGGTAATTTGGTGTTTGTGGACATGAACAATGATGGCATCCGCCAGAACACGGAAAGTGGTGCGCCGGGCATTGCGGTGCAGTTATGGAGCCCTGGGGTCAATGGCACGCGCGAAAACGGTGCTGGCGACGATGTGCAGGTGGGTGCGACGACTTTCACGGACTCGAATGGAGCGTATCAATTTATCAATCTTTCCCCTGGCGTGTATTATGTGCGCATTCAGACGCCGCCGACGTTCTTCCCGAGTGTGTCCACTTTGGTGGTGACGACGGATAATGGAGTGAACAATGACAACAACGGAGCACAGCCTGGGGGTAGTGGCACGCAGGTGGTGTCGCCGTTGATCACGCTGGCTGCGGGTGGAGAACCAGCTGCTGGCGTGGATGGAGATGATACGGATCGGGATAGCACGATTGACTTTGGTTTTGCCAATACGGATCCGTGTTACACGAACAACCTCATTGATAATCCGAGCTTTGAATTTGATGGCACGGCCAATGCGACGGGTGCTGCGTTTACGGCGATGAGTTACAATGGCACGGGCACAAGCTTTGGCACCACGAATGCTCTTTCTTGGTTAGGCGGCACGAATGGTTCCTCTGGGGTAGGCGAGCCGATCCAGCGTGTGCAGGTGTTAGCGGGCAATGCTGGGGCGCGAGTAAGTTGGGTTGAATCCCTCAAAGCGCGTCATGGTCGTCGATACATGCTGGTGCAAGGCACGAACTCCTGTGTGAGTTTGCGTGCGGCAGGTGGTGGCGCTTGGAGCAGTCGGTTGACGGCAGGGAAGGAATATGAACTTTCGGTTTGGGCGGCTAATGCGAGTGCGGCATCTGCCAATGAGATTTGGGATATAGAGCATGTGAGTGGTCAGGTGTTGCAAGTGATCAGTGGGCCGACGCCGGGGTCGTATCAGTATTATCAAGTGCCGCAAACTGAAATGACCGGCACGCCGAGTCCGTTTACGGCAGGCAATTACAACTCATGGACGGAAGCTACAGGCAATGCCACACAGCCAAACTGGAGTCGTTACACCTGGCGGTTCCGCATCATGCCGACAGCCACGACGACACAGATTGATGGTTTGAGCTTATTGTTGAGTGGTGGACCTAGCACCAATCCGATGGTGCTCGATTACGTGGCGCTTTGCGAAGTGGTGCCGACCAACACGATGGCGATTGGGAGCTTGGTGTGGAATGACCTCAATCGTAACGGCATCAAGGATGCAGCGGAAAGTGGCGTCTCAGGCGTGACGGTAGATCTTTACACCAGCACCAACCTTGTCGCTGGTGATGGCGATGACGTCCTTGTCGCGACGACCACGACCTCTGGCAGTGGGATCTATAGTTTTGCCAATCGAGCGCCTGGCAATTATGTCGTGCGGGTGACACCGACGGTGGGACTGCCCTTGACGGGTGGATCGCCGGTGGCGTTGGATAACAACATTGATAATGACAACAACGGTTCGCAGCCAGGTGGCAGCGGCACGGTGTTATTGAGTCCGGTCATTACTTTAGCGACCGGCACCGAATCCATCATTGATGGAGATACCAATCCTGATACCGAGTTGACCGTTGACTTTGGATTATGGAGTGGCTTTAGCGTGGGGAACTTGGTGTGGAATGACCTCAACAATGACGGGTTGTATCAATCGGCGAGTGAATCCGGCATTGGCAGTGTGAGCGTGCAGTTGCTCAACAGTGGAGGCACCGTGGTGCAGACCACGACGACCAATGCGAGTGGTCTGTATGGCTTCACAGTGACGACGCCAGGCGTTTACAGCGTGCGTATCCCGACACCGCCAGCAGCGTTTACTTTGGCCAGCAGTGTGGCAGCAGCAGACAATGGTACGGACAATGACAACAACGGCGCGCAGACCGGCGGAGCTGGTGGCGTGGTCAATGGTCCGACGTTTAGTTTAACCGCAGGCGCTGAACCTGGGACAGCGGGCACGACGAACATTGAAACGACGATGGACTTTGGCTTTAGAGCCTGTGCGACGTTGACGATCAATCCGGCCACTTTGCCAAATGGCACGCAGTTTGCAGCCTACAATCAGAGCATCATCGCATCTGGCGGTGTATCGCCATATGCGTATAGCCTCACGGCCGGAGCCCTGCCAGCCGGGTTGACCCTGAGTGGCACAGGCGTGCTCAGTGGCACCATTACTGGAGCGCCTGCTGTGTATAGCTTCACCGTGCAAGCAGCCGATGCCAATGTGTGCTTGGCCACGCGGGCCTACACCTTGACGGTGGGTTGTCCGTCGATTGCGATCTCGCCAGCTTCTTTGAGCAATGCGGTGCAATTGGCGGCATACTCGCAGACGCTGACGGCTAGTGGAGGCACAGCGGCTTACACTTGGAATGTCAGTGCTGGGGCCTTGCCCGCAGGTCTGACCTTGAGTGGTGCGGGCACGATTAGCGGCACCACGACAGCAGTGCCAGGCGTGTATAATTTTACGGCGCGTGCGGTGGATGCCAATCTCTGCGTCGGCACCTTGGCTTATAGTTTAACGGTTGTGTGTCCGGCGATCTCGATCACGCCGACCACCGTGGCAGCAGCCACCCAGTATGTGGCTTATACCGCGCAAACCTTTACGGCCACAGGCGGCACCGCGGCTTATACTTGGGCCTTGAGTGCAGGCAGCTTACCGACAGGCATGACGTTCAGCACGGCAGGTGTGCTCAGTGGTACACCGACAGGCGCTCCTGGGAACTATCCGATCACCGTGCGAGCCACGGATGTGAACTCCTGCCAAGGCACGCAAGCATTGACCTTGGTGGTCAGTTGCCCAGCCATCACAGTGACGCCAACCACGCTGCCCAATGGTCAGCAGAACGCACTTTATACCTCACAAACCTTCACTGCTACTGGTGGCACGACTGCTTATGCTTGGGCCGTGAGCGTGGGTTCATTGCCAGCAGGTCTGGCGTTAAATGCCAGCACAGGAGTGCTCAGTGGCACGCCTACAGCGCCACCGGGCGTGTATAACTTCACCGTGCGTGCAACAGACTCGAATGCTTGCGTGGGCACACGTGCACTGTCCATCACCCTGACTTGTCCGGTCATCGCCATCGCGCCTGCGACGCTGCCAAACGCGGTGCAATACGCCAGCTACACGCAGGCGCTGACAGCGACCAATGGTAACACGCCTTATACTTGGGCATTGATCACAGGAGCCCTGCCGACAGGTATGTCCTTGAGCAGTGGCGGTGTCATTAGCGGTATCCCGACCAGTGCACCTGGCACGTTTAGCTTTACCGTTCGTGTCACCGATAACTCGGCTTGTACGCAGACACGGGCTTACAGCTTAGTGTTAGACTGTCCGGTCATCACCATCACGCCCGCGACACTGCCAGCCGCGACGACGACGGTGGCCTACTCACAAACACTCAGCGCTACAGGCGGTACCGCGCCGTATAGCTGGTCACTGCCGATTGGCACGCTGCCAGCAGGCATCACGCTGAGCGCGGGTGGTGTCATCAGCGGCACGACCAATGTGGTCGGCAGCTTTAATATCACCGTGCGCGCTACGGATGCGAACCTTTGCACGCAGCAGATCAATTACACCTTTGCCGTGAGTTGCCCGCCGATCACGGTCACGCCAGCCTCGCTGCCGGTAGCGACTTGGGGTTCAGCTTACACGCAAACATTGACCGCCACAGGGGGTGTGCCCGCTTACACCTGGAGCCTGACCTCAGGCACCTTGCCGACAGGCATGACGCTCAATGCGACGACGGGAGTGCTTAGTGGCACGCCAACGAGTGCACCAGGTAACTACGCCATCAGCGTGCGTGCCACAGACATCAATCTTTGCCCAGGAAACATCAGTTACATTTTGACGGTCAACTGCCCGACATTGACCATCGCGCCGACCACGCTGCCAGCGCCCGTCATTGCAGCGGCTTACTCACAAACGATCACCACCAGTGGTGGCCAGTCAGGTTACACTTACATCGTGAGCAGTGGCAGCCTGCCAGCAGGCCTGAGCCTGAGCACAGGTGGCGTGCTCTCCGGTACACCGACGAGCACTTCAAACGCCATCTTCACGGTGCGCTCGACGGATGCCAATAGTTGCACAGGCACACGGAGTTACAGCCTGACACCGACGTGCGCACCGATCACGGTCAATCCAACATCCATTGCCAATGGCACGCTGGGGCTGGCCTACAGTCAGGCCATCACGGCCACGGGTGGGCTGACGCCGCATGCCTTTACCGTGAGTGCCGGCACACTGCCAGCAGGGCTCACTTTGAACTCATCGACCGGAGTGATCAGCGGCACACCGACCACCAGCAACGGAGCCGGAGTGAGCATCACGGTGCGTGCCACGGATGCTGCGGCCTGCTTTGGTGAGCGCATTTACAGTTTAAAAATCTGTCCGGTCATCACGGTTAATCCAGCCACACTGCCCAATGGCGTGGTTGGCACTGCTTACAGTCAAACCGTCACCTCCACAGGTGGAGCCGCGCCAGTGGTGTTCAGCATCACAACAGGTGCCCTGCCGACAGGGTTAACGCTCAATCCATCCACAGGCCTAATCAGTGGTACACCGACGAGCACAGCAAGTGCAGGGTTTACCATCACAGCGACGGATGCCAATGCCTGTATCGGCACACGAGCCTACACGATCACCCCGCCATGTCCGACGATCAGCATCACGCCTGTGACTGCCGCCGTTGGTTTAGTGGGCAGTGCTTACACTCAAACCCTGACAGCCACAGGCGGCACGGCTCCGTATGGCACGTGGACGATCACCGCAGGCACCTTGCCAACAGGCCTAACGTTAAATGGCAGCACCGGCATCATCAGCGGCACACCCACCGCTGCGGCAAGTCCCGCCACCAGCATCACCGTCCGTGTCAATGACGCCAATGGCTGCCAAGGCACGCAAATCGTGAGCTTGCAGATCTGCCCTGTCATTACGGTCAATCCGCCCACACTGCTCAATGGCGTCGTCGGCACGGCCTACAGCCAAACCACCAGCGCCACAGGCGGCAGCGGTGTTTACACCTTTGCTGTCAGCGCAGGAGCTCTACCAACCTGGGCCAC
>JAPLUM010000317.1 GCA_026397605.1 Verrucomicrobiota bacterium
ACCTCCAGATCATCTTTTACGGTCGCGAGTACTGCAGCGCCTACAGCTGCGACGGCACCACCTGCCAGATCTGCACCACCCTCTTCCCCGAGCGAAAACGCGCTCTTAAAACGAAGAAGGCTTGAGTTTGCCGCCCAGCCAGCTAGCGGAGACGTATTCCATCTTCCAAGCCACACTTTCTCCACCATGCCCACTGAATCTGACATCCGCACCGCGCTTTCCCAAGTCCGTTACCCTGGTTTTAGCCGAGACATCATCTCCTTTGGTCTCGTCAAAGGCATCACAATGGATGGCGGCAAGGTCATCGTGGATATCTCCGTTGCCACACGTGATGCCAACATTCCGCGTCTCATCCATGAACAAGCGATGGATGTACTTATGAAAGTCCCTGGCGTCACAGAGGCCAAGCTGAATTTTGACATCAAAGAGCCGCCGAATACCGCTACACCGAGTGCCGACAAATTGCCTAAATCCAGCATCCCTGGCGTGAAAAAGATCATCGCTGTCGGCTCAGGCAAAGGCGGCGTCGGTAAGAGCACCGTGGCCTCTAATCTAGCCGTTGCCCTGGCTAAAACCGGAGCAAAAGTCGGCCTGTGTGACTGCGATCTCTACGGTCCCAGCATCGCCCATATGTTCGGAAGCAACTACCGCCCTTTCCAAAACGAAGAGCAACAAATCGTACCCATCGAGCGTTATGGCCTGCAACTCATCAGCATGGGCTTTTTGTTAGACGACGACAGCGCCGTCATCGTCCGTGGTCCCATCGCCACGCGCTACATCCAGCAGTTTCTGCGTCAGGTCGCCTGGGATAATCTTGACTACCTCGTGCTCGATCTACCTCCCGGCACCGGTGACATCCAGCTGACCATTGTGCAGACCGTAGCCCTCGACGGAGCCGTCATCGTCACCACCCCGCAAGAAGTGGCCCTGATCGATGCGCGCAAAGCCGTGTCTATGTTTCAAAAGGTCAACGTGCCAATCCTCGGCATCATTGAGAACATGAGCTACTTCCTCTGCCCCAGCGATGGCCAGTCCTACCACATCTTTGGCAAAGGCGGCGGCGAGCACGAAGCCAAGCGCCTCGGCGTCCCTCTGCTCGGCCAAATTCCCATCGAAATGAGCGTCCGCGAATCCGGCGACGAAGGCCACCCCATCGCCCTGGAAGAGTCCAGCAAAAGCGTAGCCGCCGAAACCTTCCATGCCATTGCCGGTAAGCTCACCCTGTCCGTGCCGCTCTGAGACTGGTTCGCTTACAAACTTGACTCATCATCCCCCCACACAATTGGGGGGGGTGACTTGGCTGGGGTATTGCCCATCTTTCTTACTTAACTAAAGTCAACCTCTCAGCTACCCAAATCACTCTCATGTACGGACTCGTCAACAAAGCCATCGAAGAACTCGTCGTCACCAATTTCGGGGAGGACAAGTGGGAGCTGATCAAAAAGAAGGCGGGCGTGGAGGTGGATGTCTTTGTGAGCAATGAGGCTTACCCAGATGACATGACGTATGACCTCGTCAGTGCGGCGTCAGAGGTGCTGGGGGCTTCAGCGAGTGCCATCCTGATCGCTTTCGGCGAGCATTGGGTGCTGAAGACGGCCTCAAACAGCTACGGTTCCATGATGAAGGCCGGTGGAGCCTCCTTGAAAGAGTTCCTCATCAATCTCCCCAACTTTCACACCCGCGTGCAGATGATTTATCCGAAGCTGCAGCCGCCGCGGTTTGAGTGCTCGGACATCGGCGAAAGCTCGATGCATCTGCATTACTTCACGCATCGCTCGGGGCTCACCGATTTTGTTGTTGGGCTGGTTCAGGGGCTGGGAAAACTCTACTCCACTCCGGCTACGGCCAAAGTGCTCGCCACAAAGGCTGATGGGGCGGATCATGATGTGTTCGAGGTTACCTGGACTGCCGCCGCATGAATTTACGTACCGACAACTCTAGCGTCATCAGCAGCCTGCCCACGCGGGAGTTTCTCCGTGCGTTCCCATTCTACTTTGTCTGGGATGATCAGGATGTGATTCTGGAGGTTGGCCCATCGCTGCCAAAACTCTGCCCTCAGGCCATTCCCGGCGCTCGATTGCAGGATGTTTTCATCTCAAAGCGACCCGAGGGCGAGTTCAGTCATGCACTTGCATTGGCACACAATGATAGCCTTTTCCTGCTTGAGGATCGCTTGAACCATCGCGTGCTGCGCGGTCAGTTGGTCATGCTGAATGATCCGCCGCGTGGTGTCATGCTCGGCTCACCATGGTTCACAGAGCCGGACGAGGTGGAGGCCTGCGGTATAACAATGAGCGACTTCGCCATCCATGATCAGACGATGGATCTCCTCCAAGTGCTGCAAACACAGCGCATGGCTGCCAATGACCTGCAAAAGCTCAACAAGCGTCTCACTGAGCAGCGTGCTCAACTCCGTGAGCAGGAGGCACAGTCCCGAAAGCTCGCACTTGTCGCTGCACGCACGGACAATGCTGTCGTGGTCACGGATGCTCTTGGCCGCATTGAGTGGGTGAATGAGGGCTTCACCCGCATGACCGGCTGGCAGATGAATGAAGTTATCGGTCGCACGCCGGGAGCCGTGCTACATGGGCCTGAAACCGATCCTACTACCGTCGCTTACATGCGCCAATGCGTCCGCGAGCACAAAAGCTTCCGCACCGAAGTGCTGAATTATCATCGGTCTGGTGCCAAATACTGGACTGCTCTCGAGGTACAGCCCATCCTCAACGAGGCATGCGAGGTCGTGAACTTCATGGCCATCGAAAGTGATGTCACGCAGCGCAAAAACGATGATCAACACCGCGCTCTTCAATTCTCCGCCAGCCGCATTCTCGCGGAGGCAGAAACGATGCGCCAGGCG
>JAPLUM010000507.1 GCA_026397605.1 Verrucomicrobiota bacterium
TAACTCGGCAGAAACGAGGTCGCTGTTATCAGCGGGTTTACTTGGATCGTAGGACATGGCAATGGGCGGGTTAAAGATTAAACGGTGAAGTAAA
Organism: Verrucomicrobiota bacterium; assembly: GCA_026397605.1. Classification (GTDB taxonomy): domain Bacteria; phylum Verrucomicrobiota; class Verrucomicrobiia; order Verrucomicrobiales; family Verrucomicrobiaceae; genus Prosthecobacter. The sequence continues at coordinate 95 of JAPLUM010000507.1, forward strand.
AGCGGCTCAGCGTGGGCAGATGATCACTCACTTGATCCTTCAGCTGATTCATCACCCGCCGCGCCTCCGTGCTGGTCATGTCACCAGTGCGGGCGATGACTTCCTCGATCGGTTTCCAGCGCACCACGCGCGCCGCATCCCCGACCACTTGGCGGGCAGAGGACAGCGTCATCGCCGTTAGGTCGATCCGGCTGACATACGAATCACTGCGGTTCTTCAGCCAGAGATAGGAGAAGTCACTCGGGTCATTGATCGACTGAAACTTCACGCCCGACTCCGGGTCCGCCTCCAGTGCCTGGATCGGTGCCCAGCATTCATCATCAGGCGCAGCATTCCAGTCGCCCATGATCATCGCGTCAGAGTCCGTCAGTGGCGCTGTTCGCTTCAGCCAATCTGCCAGCACTTGAGCAGAGGCCAGGCGCTGCGGCGCACCTTCACCCATCGCCTTCAGATGCACACCCAGCGCCTGGAAATCAAACTTCGACGAGGTGACACCTCCATTTGGATTCGGCGCACCGACGGAGCGTGCCGTGAAGTAACCATGCAGCGGCGTCCGCCCAGCAAAGGCGTCTTTACCATCCGGCATCTCGTGGGTGCCACGCGGGAAAAGTTCCTCCACATCCGTCTTCGCCCGCACCCAATCACGGTCATACATCATCGCCACGCGCTGCTCACCGCCCGCCTTGGTGTAATACACCGCGTAGTTGCCTGCCCCACTGTCAGTCAAAGCCTGCGCGATGTCGTCTAGCGACCCCGGATAGCGGCCATCCGCGCTAGGCCCAGCGACTTCTTGAAAGACAAACAGGTCCGCATTCAGCGCCTTGAGAATCTGAAAGACCAGCCCCTTCCGCACCACATCCTTCGCCTCACTCTTGCGCGCCCCGAACCACTCGATGTTCCACTGCACTACATCCAGATACCGATCTGTGCCCCTTTGAGATTCCGGCACAATGTCCGCGATAGCCTCAGAGATCTGATCATTCCCCGCCACCACCACCCCAGGATCTGGGCGGCGCGGAGCAGGGCGTTTGACCGCTACCTTCGTAGCGGTTACAGGCGACTTCCGCGCAGCAGCCGTCTTGGTCATGGGGCGTTTGGTTGGCATAGAGGTGGAGTGATTCTAAAACTGCACTGCAAAACCTAGCGTCCAAACATTCTGATCAAAGGCACCTTCGATAGGATTGTCACCATTGGAGTATTTAGCAGTCAGACCGAAGTGTTTTTTGAGACTGCCAGACTCATCTTCCTTGTTCAGCGTATTGAACCAGTAGGTGAGTGAGGCGATCATATGCATCTGATGGTCGTTGTAGCCTTGGTAGAAACCGCTGGTGTGGACATTGGACCAGTAACCACCTGAGATTGTGTATTGGATTCGGTCTCTGAAATACAGTGGTAACAGATGTCCGTAGATGGAGGCTCCTGCGCGCAAAGAAAATCTTTCTCCTGCTGCAAAAGCAGCAGACGCCCCATTTCCTGTCTCAACTTCGGCACCAAGGAAAGGCTCAATACGCGCTGTAATCAGTCCTTTAGGGTTGCCCAAAAAGAAACCACCAAATCCGAGCGCTGGGAATGCAGGGTAGAACATGATTTGACCGAAGACACCTTCTCCACCAACGAGATTGTCCTTCCTGTAGGCAGTATTTAATTTCCATGCCGCTCCAGATGTCCACATATCTACGATGAGGCCAGAGAGTTCCGCCCCCGCGTTCAATGAATCAACTAGAGCGCCCGCAGCTTCGTTATAATGGTATTCACCGATGACTCCCCACTCTAGCGGGGTATTCAGCACCTTTCCACCTACTGACGCACCGATGTCGGAAGACCAAGTGTCTGCCGCCCCATTGGGCATAGTGTATTCAAACAGTGCCGGCAGGGAGTTTTCTTTTACATCACGCAAAGTGCGGCGGATCTTCAGGTTCCAGTCTTCAGTAAGGAAGTCGTAAGCCTTTGTTCCCATATCCTCAGGCGTTTCTGCCTCAGACGTTGCGTCTTCAGGCTTTTCATCCGGCACGGGAACTCCCGTGGCACGGGCCACCAATGCATCACGCTTTTTTTTCAGAGCAGCACTTTCTTCCTTCAATTGGTTAGCCGCTGCTTCATTTTTCGAGATAGTCTCATTCATTTCTATCACCTGTCTTTGCACCTCGGATGGCAGGGTGGAATTCGGCACTGCGCCTGGGATGGTGCCCTGCCCATGCATGAGCGTGGCTGTGGGCAACAACAGGAGGAGCAGTGTGCAGATATGGCTTGGGAGTGTTTTCATAGGTTATTTGTTGTTGGCCTCAGTGTGGACTAGCTTGATCGCAGCACTCACAGTCTCTGCTTCCCGCCCTTCACTAGCGCTGATGCGCCCACCTTTGAAAAGCCCATGGCTGATGCCGTCATAGCACTGAGATAGTGCGGCCCTGCGGGCTCCGCCAAAGAGCAGATCTGATTCCAGATTTAAGTCTTCAGTTCCAAGAAGCAAAAGCTGCACCTTGTCAGGTTTGTGAATGTGCGCCCTGTTGAGGATGGCTTCAGCATGAATACACTGGATCACTAGAGGTTTCACCGTTGCTCTGGGCGGATTGTTCTTCTGAGACGATTGAGCGGCTTTTTTGGTAGGCATGTTCGTATGATGGCGGGCTAGCTTCAGAGTGTTTATACGGCGCTGATGGATGCAGCGTAGGTCTTGCAGAGTTCCTCAGAGATCTCGATTCCGAGCGGCACTCCACCGATGGTTTTCCCAGGTTTTTTGAGCTCTGCATCAAAGACCCAATGAACCCCTAGAAATACGCGACTAAGTCCGTTTTCATTGATGGCGTCCTCAATGGAATCAAAGTGTCTTTTGTGCCGTGTCGTGACCGCTCCACTGACATCACGGTTGATTCCATTGAGTTCATCGGAAACAAAGTCGAATGAGACCTTATCACTGCGATCTTTCAGTTTAACTTTATTAGGATACCAGGTATTGAGAATATGCCGAAGAGCATGCAAGGATGCTCCGCCAAAAGTAGCATGGCCTGAAGGATAAGCAGGGAATGGTGGTGTGAAGTTCTTGCCCGTGCCGTTTGTTCGCGGAGCTCCAAGTGGCTGCCAGAAGGGGTCTCCATCAATAATTCCAGTGCTCTTGTGAGCTGTGGTTTGCGAGTCATCTCCGAATGACTCACCATGGTGGCGGATGCCAGTCACAGGACGCCAAATGTTGTAATGGTATTTCCAGTACCAGGCATGGATGCCTGCATCCCCAAGAGATGTACCGCAGATCATGTAGAGCATCATTCGCCGCCGTTCACTGAGGTTAAAGCCATTTGCGACGGTCTCGATGATTTGGAAGTAGAGCCGTGGTGGAGTTCCTAAATTAGGGACGCCATCATAAGCCCAGTATAAACCCACTAATGCATTATTCAGACTGGCTGGTGTTGAGGTGTTGGAAATGTTTGAGACGTGTCCATCTTTTTTGACCCGCTTGTAATCGAGGAGGTACTCTGGATCAGAGCGATTGATGCGACCCTGTCCCAAATACCCTGGCGGCTTTGAGAGCGCTATCATGTTAGCGATGCCAAACAACTTCACCATTCCCCAGTTTGGACCGACTGGCTGAGGCGGGCAACCCTCCGGGTGCTCAGGGTCATGCTGGTAAGCTCCAGCGGTATTTTGATACTCGTAGCGCACTTCATTTTTTGAGCCGTCAGTTTCACGGTCCTTAAAGTGAACAGCAGCCACATTAGCGCCCCAGGCAGCACTGACGGGATCCGTTGGTGGCTGCGCAGCGGCAGCAGCATTAATCTGTGCTGACTGGCAGGGGAACAGCCTCAGCAGTATTTCCCTAGCTGCACCGTGGAGAGCTGACTCTGGGTCAGCGCCTCCCGCAGCGGGCATAGTAGGTGGAAAATTGAAGGTCTGGACTTCAGACCCTCCTAGAAAGTAGGCATGTCCCATTGCCCGCAGGGAAATGGCAAAAGAGCGTGAGCTTTTGGTTGGCCCACCTTGTTCCGGTCTTGTGACTTGAGACGGTGTGAAGTCGCGCCTGTTGCATTCCAAAAGTTGATTGAGCCAATAGGAAGGTGTGTTCATGATATTGATATGTTTGTTATAGTTTGAGATTGTCTCACTGAGATTAGACTGATTAGCCCACCACCACGCTCACGGCCTCTGTCGGAGCGGCTTCTCCGGTTTCGTTGGCGGCGGTGATTTTGACTTCCAGCGTCTTGCCACTCGGCAGGTCGGTGAAGGTGTAGCTCAGGTCATGCACTAGGGCGTGCTGGGTGAACTCGGTCTCCTCGGGTAGTAGGCGGGCAAAGATGCGGTGGCGGTCGGCGCGCTTACCATGCTTAAAGGTCACGATCACCGTGTTTGAACCCGCCACGGTCAGCTCCACCTCTGACGCAGACTCAGGGGTATCAGGATCATTCGGGCTGCTCAGGCCAAAGGCTCCCCAGCGCGGATCGTCCGCAGGGAGCCGATAGCCTAAATCATCGATCACGAGGCGGATGGTGAGCTTCAAATCATCAAAGGCTTCATCTCGCGGAGCTTTACAGGTCTTTTGTTCCTCCAGCTTATCCGCTGCGTTCTTGCGCGCTTGGGCAAAGGCTGCGTAGCGGGCCCCTGCGGTGGCGGCAGTGATGTTTTGATTGGGTGCCTCTTTGTTTGGATTATCGGTAAAGTATTCCGCTAGGCTGGAAAGTAGTATGAAGCGCTTCCCCTGACTGCGCGGCACCTTGGTCGAGTTACCGGGAAAGCCCGTCGGCTCCCAGGCTGCGCTCCAGCGGGTACCTAGGCTGATTCTCAGCACACCGGCGGCGGCCGTGATGAAGGCCGAACTCAGTCGATCCTGCTCCTGAACCTGCGCTTCTGCCACGGCGGTGGCCGCCTTGCACTTCGAGTAGGCCTTCTCATTGGCGCGCACATGGGCGATCTTGGCCAGCATCTCTGCGGCGGTGATAACCTTTACTTTAGCCGTCACGCCATGCTTGGTCAGGCCATCAGCCATCTGCACGGCCAGGGCCAGGGCGATGTCGTTATTTTCTGGAGTCGGGTTGGAGGCCATAGGATTTTTCTTAATTTTCGGCTGATTTTCAAGGGGTTCGGAGTCATATTTTAGACCCGAATCATACTTCAAAGAGGGCGTATCCCAGCGTAGCGGCATGGTTTCAGTTCGGGTTCAGAGTTAAAAAAGTCCGGGGCCCGCTGCCTGCTGCAGCCGTCGCACTGGGGGTTATGAGCTTAGCAGGTCCAAATGTTTCCTTCATTTGAGGGCACCGAGTCTCGGTACATCCAAATGTTTCTTTCATTTGAGGGTGCCGAGTCTCGGTACATCCAAATGTTTTCTTCAGTTGAGGGTGCCGAGTCTCGGTACATCCAAATGTTTCCTTCACTTGAGGGTGCCGAGTCTCGGTACATCCAAATGTTTCCTTCATTTGAGGGTGTCGAGACTCGGTAGATCCAAATGTTTCC
>JAPLUM010000380.1 GCA_026397605.1 Verrucomicrobiota bacterium
ACGCGGCGAGACTGTGCTCTGCGGGAGCTTCGAGGCGGCCATAGGATTCTGCTTGTGAACCCTTTGGCGCATCGGGTTTGCCGTAGCGCTCATCCAGCTCAATGGCCGTGTAGATTCCATTCGCCTGCAACAGCTCGCCTGACCGCAGCGGTCGCTTGGGAACATGCTTTTCGAGATAGGCACGATAGGCCTCGCTCTCAGACATGGCGGCCTTGCAGCCGGGTGGAGCTTTCTTGCCATTGAGCCACATCACTGGCTCCGAGTAGTCGAGCGCGAGGTGATACGGGCTGTGATACTTGCCGTGGTATTCGCCATGGTAGCCGCTGCGCAGAAGGATCTGATCAAAGGATGGAAACGACGGCGCATCGGTCTTATCGACAGCGTTGTTATCGACGACTTGATTGGACTCAATGCTATGCCCGGTGAGGATCGCAGTGCGCGCCGGCACGCAAACCGGACAAGCCGAATAAAAGCTCGTGAAGCGTGCCCCTTGTGCTGCGAGCTTGTCGAGATGCGGCGTCTTGAGCGCCGTGTTGCCCGCGCAACTCATCGCGTCCCAGCGCTGCTGATCGGTGATGATGAAGAGCACATTGGTGGGGCGCTTCGGTGCATCGGCAGCGTGCAAAGCGACCAGTGAAGTGAAGAACAAGGCGATTAGAGAAGGATTCATAGCTGACGTGTGGAAGCGAGAGTTGATAGCAGCATTGAGTGCGAAAGATCACTCATCCTTGTCCTTGGTCTTCTCGTATTCCGTCGGCAGTTTGGCGATCCAAGCTTCCACTTTCGCAGAGAGCTTCTTCACGATGTCGGAGTGTTTATCGGCGAGGTTCTTCGACTCGGCGGCATCGGCGAGGATGTCGTAGAGTTCGAGTTCGCCGCCGTTTTTGCGCGTGGGATAACGCAGTTTCCACTGGCCTTCACGAATGTAGGCCTCGCTACCGGTGGAACTGGTCTTCCATAAGAGAGGCTTCGTGCGGACATGTGGGGCTTTTCCGAGCCAAGCGGCGGATGCGTCTTCGCCTTCGAAGTTGTCGGAGTTGATCTTCACTCCAGCGATGGCGCAGAGAGTGGGCAGCCAGTCCACGCCGCTGATGACGGATTGATCATCGGTGCGGCCTGCGAGCACATTTCCGGGCCAGCGCACGATCCAGGGACAGCGCACACCGCCTTCCCAATGCGTGTGCTTGCCTCCACGCAGAGCTCCATTGAAGCCCATTTGATTGAAACGCAGGCCGCCTTGGGATGCCTTGGTCATATCGGCACCTTGATCCGTGCTGAAGACGACGATGGTGTTCTCACGAAGGCCGAGTTCGTCGAGCCGCTTGAGGATCATGCCCACGCTGTCGTCGAGTGACTCGACATCGGCGAGATAGCGGCGCATGGCATCGTCCACATCGCCACCGGCTTTGCGCACCTCGTCGATCTTCATGCGCATCTGCGGTGGGAAGTCGCTGTCTTTGACTTTGAGGTCGCTCCAGCGTTTCACCAACGAGTCGATGGGGTTCACTGGATTGTGCGAGATATGGCCCCACACGTTCACATAGAACGGACCACTCTTGTTCTTCTCGATGAACTTGATCGCGTCGTCATAGATATGGGCATCGCGACCACGTTCATCAGCTACCTTCTTATTCTTTCCGCCCTCTTCATCGCCACCACTGATAGCAACGATGCCATAGGTGCCCGGCTTGGATTCTGGCCCGATGTGCCATTTGCCGAAGTGCCCCGTGGCATAGCCTTGTTTCTTCATCAGTTCCGTGATGGTGAGGTGATCTCCAAAGCCGCCGTTGGCAGGATACTTGGCATAGGTGGCAGCAAATCTGGAAGTCATCAGCGCCGTGCGCGTCGGACAACAAGTCGCTCCCATCGCGTAGAACTGCGTGAAGCGCGTGCCATCCTTTGCGAGAGAATCAATGTTCGGCGTGCGCGAATACGGATGCCCGTAGCAATGCAAATCGCTGCCGCCGAGATCGTCAGCGAGGAGGAAGACGATGTTGGGCTTATCAGCCGCATGAAGGGATGCAGCGAGTAGGAGAAGTAGAAGGGTGAATTTCATGGCTGGTTTGGGGTAAAGACGGGGAAGGATTGGCAAGAGAATGGTGGCAGAAGAATAAATGCAGTGGGGTCTGAGAGAATCATTCTTCTGCCATCATTCTCCTGCCAAACTCAGGGTTGTGATTTCGACACGAGAACGGTTCAGATTAATCCACTGAATAAGTTCCAGGTCGGTGTGTGACAGAAGGATATCCAAATGACTGACATAGGCGGCCTGATCACGTGAGAGTGATGTGACGATAAAAGCGTGGTTTTCAGCATAAAGCTGGACGCGATGAGTTCCGAGTTTTACCGCTCTGTCATTCAGTTCCATTCGCTGAATGCAACGCGCTTCTCCACCGAAGTGATGAATGAGAGCTTCGTTGTAAAGGTGGCTCGATAGATGGGTGCCCCAGTCGTGAAGAAGGTCTTTGAAGTGAGAGATCAGACGCTCACAGTGCGGTGTGACGAGATGCATGCCTGACTTTCGAAGAGTCGGTTGATAGCGATCAGGGGTTCGGACTGCATTGGATAGCACCTTGCCGCGCACCTTGGCTTCCCCAAAGTTCAATAGCTTCACGAGGCGGATGTCTTGAAGCATAGCATAGTTTAGGGCTTGAGCGTCGTGATCGAGTGTGAGGGAAGAGACGACCTTTAGCTCGTAGAGCATATTGTTAACGATCAGATCGAGGTAGTAGGTCTTTCGAAAGCTGCCGTGCCCCACAACAAGCGGCACCTGGGTGTGAACCTCTAAGCCCAAGGCTCGCAGCCGGGCGGCGACATCGTTTTCATAGACTCGTTCGTCAAAGAGACGCCCAAACTTGTTGTGTGCCGCGTAAGCACAATCCATCACAACTTTGTCGATCACGGCAAACTCGGCGTCAGAGATGGATTTGAGCTGGAGAGAATGTTCGATCGGCATGACGGGGAAAATTGGCAGGAGAATGGTGGCAGAAGAATGAGTCAAAAGGGTCAGAAAATTCTTCTGCCACCATTCTCCTGCCAATAAAATAAAGGAACCACCTTATCTGCATTCACAGCGCGGACCTGGACCCCTTTGAAGAACTCCGAATCAGCAATCTTCTTCGCGCGAGTGTCTTTGCCGTTCATCCAGATCGGCGTGGTGCTGCCATCCGCGTGACGGAGGCGGAGGTTGTCGAGATAGACTTTGTAGGTGCCCGGTTTGCCGCCTTTGAAGACGAGGCCGTGGCGTGGCAGCGAGCCTGGGGCGCTGCTGCACAGGCCGATGACGCGATGCTCCCAGGTGCCGGGCTTGCCTTGCACTTCGGGTGCGGTGGATTGTTCGCGACCGAATTGATCAATGCCTTCGCCACGCTTGAAATGGAGCGTCACAGCCTTGCTGTCGTTGCCTTTGAACGGCGCGTAGAAGAAACCACGGCGCAGGCTCTCGGGTGCGATGGCGATGTCATACTCGATGTAATCGGTGGCGGACTGGTTGCCCTCGACGCTGGCGATGGGGACGACGAGTTGGTCTTTCGGCTTGGTTCCTTCGTTCACCGTGACGGTGACTTCGAGTACTTCCCCTTCAGGTGCTGGCTTGGCATCCAGCTGCATGGGAACGGGCTGATGCGTGAGAGCGGCACCGAGTGAATCCGCCCACGCATTCATCTTGGCGACGAGTGATTGGACGACTTTAGGATTGGCAGCGGCAACATCCGTCGTTTCACCGATGTCAGTGCGGATGTTGTAGAGTTCGTTGTGATCGAAGTAGCGATGCAAACGCCAGTCGGCGGTGCGAATGGCGTCTTCATTGTGCCATGACCAGTAGTAGCTCTCGACAGGGCTGGCGGTGTTGTCGCGCAGAGCGGGCCAGATGTTCTTGCCATCGAGCGGGCGCGTCTCAGGCATCTTCAAGTCGGCCATCGCCATCAGCGTGGGGAACATGTCGAGCGCCCCACAAAGTCCGTCCCATGAGCCTCCAGCGACCTTGCCCTTCGGCCAATGAATGGCGGTCGGCAGATGCGTGCCGCCTTCATACACGGAATGCTTGCCTCCGCGAAATGGCAGGTTGCTGCCGTCCTTCGTCGCGCCGTTGTCGCTGGTGAAAACGACGATCGTGTTATCGCGAAGACCGTTCTTATCGAGCTCGGCAAGGATGGCGCCGACGTTCTTATCCAAAGCCTGCACCATCGCAGCATAGGTGCGCTTCGTCTCATCCGTTACCGCTGGGTCCACGTCTTTGAGATCGGAATCCTTCGCCTGCATGGGCGCATGCACGAGGTGAAACGGCACGTAGCAGAAAAACGGCTTCTCTTTGTTGTCCCGGATGAAGTCCATCGCGTGCTGCACAATGAAGTCCTCGGTGTAGCCTGCATCCTGCGCACGGAACTCACGATTGTGCCACCAACTCACTGGCCCTTTGCCGCCTGAGGTGCGCCGTGTGAAGTAGTCCGCGCCGCCGCCATAATAGACCCACGCTTCATCAAAGCCGTGCTCATTCGCGCCGAGACCGCTGGCAGGCTTCTTGTTCGGCATTGATTTGAATGCCTCTGCAAAAGCGGTGCGGTACTCGGGCGAGTCGGGGTCTTCGCCGTTGTGCCATTTACCAAAGACACCGGTGTGATAGCCGTTCGCCTTGAAGCCCTCTGCGATGGTCGTCTCCGCCTTCTCCAACTCACCGCCCGTCTCCGGCCCTGTGCCGACACGAAACGGATGACGACCTGTGAGAAGCATCGCCCGTGTCGGCGAGCACACGCACCATCCCATGAAGTTCTTCAGTTCGAGGCCCTGCTTGAAGAGCTTGTCGATATTTGGTGTCTTGATCGTGCCGCCCGGATGCGCGCTGATGTCGCTCCAGCCGAGGTCATCAGCGAATAGATAGACGACGTTGGGTTTGGGTGAGTCGGCAGCTTGAAGTGATGCCAGTGTTGAGAGCAGCAGAGCTGAGAGTAGTAGGTGGTGTTTCATGGAGAGTGGAGATCGGGTGGATGCTCAGGGCAGCGGTGCTTCGTGGGTGATGAGACGGACTTGCACATCATCCAGATAATGCGCCACCTTCGGCTCTTCGTTTTCTGCGCCGCCCGCTGCGAGGGAGACCAGCACGACCTTCGCCCCAGCAGGCACATCGATGATCGAGCGCACCGTCGTCCAGCCATGGGCAGCCTTTGGCACTTTCACCGTCTTTGCCACATGCAGGAGAGACTGCTCATCCAAGTTGCCCCTGACCCATATTTCACGCGCTCCAATGGCATCCTCAGCAAAAGCCGCGAGACGAATCTGAAAGCGATTCTGCACATCCTCTGCCTCACCATGAAACTGAGCAGTGACGTCGATCTGACGAGTTCCAGTGGCTCCTAGGCAGCATCATCATGCGCCGACCTTCAATAGGCTGCACGTCGCCTTGCGTGCCGTCGATAGCCTGAAGATCACCCGCCCAAACTTCCATCCGCCTCGGCACACCGCGATCCAGAGGCATGTCCGTCTCTTCAAAGCCCTCACTGAGTAAAGTCTGCGTTTTTATTTGCTGCTGCACCACGAATCCGAATACCATCGACGTGCAGAACATACCGAACATGATTCCTGCTGCCGCCGCGGTGAGTGGACGCCAGGTAAGCCAGCGTGAGTTTGATTTTGCCGGTGCGGCCTTCTGATCAAATCCACTCGCTGCTTGTTGCTGCGCTTTGGCCTGAGCTGCGGTTCGGATTTGCTGCTCAAACATCACTACCTCGGTGAAACGTTGCATGTTGGCCGCATCCGCTTTGAGCCAGGCATTGAGTTCCGCTTCATCCGCAGCGCTCAGGGCGTTGTCGAGATAGTCGGCGATGAGTTGTTCGGGATCCTTCATGATAGTCCTCCTTCGAGTTGAACTTGTTGAGTGATGCAGGTGCGCAGTTGCTCGCGGATGCGCTGCAAAGTAACGCGCACGGATGCGCCGTTGCCGCCGAGCCTCTGGGCGATCTGTTCGGCATTGAGATCTTCAAAGTAGCGCAACTGCACCAGTCGCCGCGCATGGCCAGCGAGCCGCTCGATGCATGACTCCAGCGCAACGCTGCGATCCGACACCGTGGGAGCCAGTTCTGCCCAAGAGTCCGTGAACTTCTCCAACACCTCGTCATCAAACACCACCAAACTCCGCGCCGCATCCCGCTGGAGTCCCATGACCTGAAAGCGCGCAATCCCCAGCGCCCAGGCCACAAAAGGTCGCTCGCCATCATACTCAGTAAAGCGCCGAAAAATCACCAGCGCCGTCTCTTGGAGCACATCCCGCGCAGCGTCATGGTCACGCACCAGCGCATGGACAAAATTTGCCACCGCCGGTTGAGCGGAAGTCCAAAGGCGCATGAAGCGCTCTTGATCGAGTTCACTGAGCATATCTGACGAGTATTTCCGCCAGATGGGCTGAGCGTAACAGAAAAGTTTACTTCATTGCTGAAGCGGACGCGTGGACTTCGCGTACTGGGCTTTTTCCAAGAGATCCACCATGCGCTTGGCTATTTCCGGTTTCTCCTGGAGGAGGTTCTTCGTTTCGCCCTTGTCGGTGGAAAGATCATACAATGCTGGCTTGGCGGCTTGATTCGGCTTCTTGGCGCCGGACTGCCAGCCGTCCACCAGATCAAGGTCGGGGATGTATTTCCACCCACCCTGACGAATGGCGAGATCGCCATTGCCGCTCATTACGACGAGGCTGTCGCGCTTCAAGTGCTCCGGCTGACCGAGCAAAGTGGGTAGTAGATTGAAGCTATCTGGCGCTGCTCCATCTGGGAGTTTCTGGCCAACGATGGCAGCAGCGGTGGCAGCTAAATCGACGAGGCAGACGAGATCATCTGATGTGCTGCCAGGCGCGATGTGGCCGGGCCAGCGGGCGATGAGCGGCACGCGGTGGCCACCTTCCCAGAGTTGGGATTTTTTGCCGCGCCAGTGGCCGTTCGGAAGATGACTGTCCTCATTGGTGTGAGCAGCTCCATTGTCGCTGGAATAAAGGACGAGTGTGTTCTTCGACAGCCCGAGTCGTTCGAGCGTCTTCATGACTTCACCGACTGACCAGTCGAGTTCGCAGAGCATGTCGGCGCGATTTCCAAGGCCAGTGATGCCGACGAAGCGCGGGTTTGGAATCGTCGGAGTGTGCACATCATGCGTCGCGAAGTAGAGGAAGAAAGGCTTCTCCTTGTTCCGCTCGATGAAGCCCAGAACTTCGTGCGTGAAGGTGTCGGCGATGCTCTCATCTTTCCACCACGCTGCCTTACCACCGGACATGAAACCGATGCGATCACGACCTGCCGCATATTTCTTCATACCATCTGCCGCAGCGATTTTTGGATCAAAGGTGTATCGAATCGGGTCGGCGGGATCGAGACCCACCACGCAGTGGTCGCGCACAAAAACTGTCGGCACGCGGTCGTTTGTGGCGGGGAGTCCGAAGAATTCATCGAAGCCAATTTCAAGTGGGCCGGGGGCCAGATCTTTGTTGTAGTCCGGTGTGGTCGTGCCGAAACCGAGGTGCCATTTGCCGATCGCTGCGGTGCGGTAGCCCGCCTTTTTCATGATGCTGGGCAGCGTGGTGGAGCCAACGGGGATGAGCAGCGGCGAGTCGGCATTCGCCACGCCCTTGTTCAAGCCTACGGTCGTTTTTCGCCACGAGTATTCGCCAGTGAGCATCGAGTAACGTGTCGGCGTGCAGACGGCTGCGGAGGCATGAGCATCGGTGAAGCGCAGGCCTTCCTTGGCAAGAGCATCGAGGTTCGGTGTCTTGGTCTTTGTAGCGCCGTAGCAACCGAGATCACCCCAGCCGACATCATCGGAAAGAATGACGATGACATTTGGCAGTGCGGCGGGAGTTTCAGCATGCGCACTGCTGATCAATCGTAAGACGAGACATTGATGACACGCAGCAGCGGATCGGAGCGGACTTCGACCGAAACATCCTCCAGCCACTGCTGCCATACCTTGGGGTTCGACGCGCAGAGTTTCGTGTTGCTCTCGCTCGGCTTCACCGCCTTGCGACTGCCATCCGGTGCGGCGGCGAAGTAGTCGGGATGCGCCGCGCCATACTTCTCCCACCAATCCCCGAAACCATGCCCGCCA
>JAPLUM010000765.1:0-22006 GCA_026397605.1 Verrucomicrobiota bacterium
GGTACACCGCCTGGGATGATCTGCGCCTGAGCTAGTTCATAGCTCAGCAGAAGGATGAAGAGGAGTGAAACGAGGTTTTTCATGGCGTCTCAGGAATGGTGACGTTGCCGCAATCAATGACGCGACGGATTTCCCCGTCATCGCGGTAGCTGACGAGGTAGTAGCGATAGCTGGCTCCTTCCTCGACGGGATGCGTGTCCACGAGGCTGAGGATGGTGAGCGGTGGCAAGGTGCCTGAGTAGGTGTTGGCCTTGATAAAGGGGTCTGCAATCGTGGTGAGCTGACCATTACCGAGGACTTCCTGGAGCGGCGCAGGCGTCGGGTCCACTCGATGAGCGATGCTGACCCGCAGCGGCGAGACTTGCATGAGTGGACCGGGGTCTTCCGCATTCAACAAAGTCTGGCGGAAGAGCGCACAAGGCAGCACGTCAGGCACGAGATAGGAAGTGGGGTCATTGCCGAGACTGGTCGGTAACACGTCGGAGGGATTGCCAGCACCGGCAGGCGTCATCAAGCCAAACACAAAGGGATGCGAAGCACACATGGGATCGGCTGCATCATGGGTGATGGGTAGCGGCAGGACGAACATGTAACCAAGGCTGATACCGACGGGATACATGCTTGCAGCGACGGCATCAGGGATGGTGCTGTTGTTGGCAAGATAGTTTGGCAGAGCGATGGCTGAACTCATCAAGAAGGCATCGACACCCGAGACCTTCACAACTTCTGGCAGAGGTCGTGCCGGCCAGGCGACGAGAGTTTCTGCCACGACAGGCGGCGGTGCCTTCCAGGTGAAGAGATGCGCATCACTTTGCAGGAAGGTGGAAAGATCGAGGCCCAGGCAGGCGACGAAGACGGCATAATCGACGCCAGGTGTGACCTCGAACTCGACCTCACGCAGCGGGCTGCTGGTTCCTGGCGGGATGTCGGCTGTCTCAAAGTAACGCAGGGCTTGCAGGCTGCGAGATTCGGTCTCGCCGATGAGCTGGAAGTACTGTGGAATGATGATGCCATTCGGTGACGGAGTGATGTTGATGGTCGTGATGCTGGGGTCCACCGCGGAGGCATGAGGGCTGTCGCTCTTCAACGGCAGCACATAGATGCGGAAGCGTTGGATGCCTGGAGGCGGGCAGAACCATTTTACTTTCAGTCGTCCCATATTGGCGACGGCATCCAGAGCAATGGGCGCGTTCATCAGCGGCTTCGTGGGATCAGGGATGAGCTTGATTTTACCGAGGAAAACAAAGGGGCTGGGATTGTGGTTCGAGTCAAAGCACTGCGCGTAGTAGGCCACCACAGCTCCATGCGGCGGCAGGTTCGAGTCTTCAGCGAGAAGTTGCTCAGGAGCGAAGGCCCCAGGATCAATGACGAGGCTCTTCACCAAAGCCATGTCACCCTCATCGACACGGCGATAGAGCCGCCATTCACGAGTGGTGGCGGGCACATTCGTGGAGATGGAAATGGGGATGATCTTGCTGCTGCCTTTGGGCCGCGCGTCATGCAGGCAGACGCAGTCGCCGCCGGTTGGCAGCAAGATAGCGCGGTAGCTTGGAAAGAGTCCATCCATGACCGATCTGCCTGGATCGGGAAAGACGACTTCATTGCCACGCACCTGCGAAACGCCTCGGATGATCCAGCCAAAGAGAAGTGTATTGAACTCCTGCACCACGACCGTGCGGCCGTTGTAGGCAGCGCTCACCAGCAGGCCACGGACGGCATCAGGTCCGGTGGCAGATTGGCTGATGAAGCTCAGCTCCGTGCCGAGAGGTTCCAGCACTTTGCCAGGCACGAAGTCCGTCGCTGAATAACGGCCTGCCTCGAAGTTCCGCACCTGCCAAAGCGTCTCGGCGGCATTCAAATTGGTTGTGTCAGATTCGCCTGCAATACTGGCACATCCATCCGGTGCATAGGCGATGCATTCGACCGTGAGCGCGGTGGTCTGTGATTCAAAAAGCTGTGTCTCATAGACCACGGTGTCACTGCCTGGAAAGGGCAAGATGGGTGAGGAGTATAGCTCCACCGCACTCAAGCCACGACCACTCAGGAAGCGGAACTTCACCCCCTGGATGTCAGCTTTCGTGCGGCGGCAGGTGGCTCGGATGTGTACGGCTTTGGATGCAGCGGCAGGGCTACTGCGCACGGCTGTGGTGGAGTTCACAAAGCGGGTGACGAGCTTGCCACAGTTCACATTGATGAAGCCCACCGGTGCCACGGGGCCTTCACGGTCTCTAAAGATGCCAAAGGCTGGCGCACTCGGCGCGCTCTGCACTTTCGCATGTGGTGAGCTGAAGTAGAAATCCAGGGGCGTCTCATGGATGGCCGTCACCGCATACCAAACACTGCGATTCAAATTGCCCGCATGAGGCATAGCTGAGGCGTCTGTATAAGTCAGCCAACCATCCACCGCTGAGCTTTGTGAGACGTAGCCGATGGGTGTGATGTCCTTCACCAATGGATGAAGGCGGTCCTGTGCGGCCAAGCAGGTCCACGGCACGGGTGAAATAATACCAGCGTGAGCCTGCCGAAAAGCCACCGTAGCGATTGTTGAGATCGCCTTCCGTGATGGGTTGATCACGATTGGCATCATCCGAATAAAAGGAGGTGTCTGGGTCCGGCCCAGCACTGGTGAAGAGATCAAAGTCATCGACATCGCTGCTAGAATACAGCTTGGTGATCGGCGCTGGCGTGGTCGTCACACGATCCATCGCTAGAGCACCGAAGTTGCTGACGAAGGTTTCGATCTGAGCCGGGCTGGCATTCAGCGGCATGCCATTGGCTTCAGCATAGCCTTTGTCCACACGGTAGAGATGAAAGCCGAGCACATGCAGTTGCTGACGGCGCAATGGATCTGGGATGGCCCAGCGCAGATGGATGGTGAGGTCACTCTTGGGTTTGAGATGAGGAACCTGAACGATACGGCCCGGTGCGGTGAGGCTGACACCCTGCCCAGGCGTCAATTGCACACGCCCAATCACTCCGCCATCGGCCCCACCCGTCCACTCACGCAGCTCGACGACCATCGGTCCCGCACCAGCGGGCAAAGCAGCCGCCCAGGCTGAACCGAGCGCCATGCGCAAAGCCGGATGCACATGCGAGACGCTGCGGGCAGCGGCCATCGCATCGGCATGTTGTAGCGCGCGAGCCACCACAGCCGACAGCTTTTGCACCACGGGTTTGCTATCGAAAGGCGAGGTGTTCGTGGCGATGCCATTGGCATCTTTATTTCCCGCCCAGGCTTTTTTGCGCAGCAGATCACGCAGGTCTTGATCCAGCGCAGCATTGTCCGCACCGAGGTTCGCTGCACGCGCAAGCAAGAGCTGCAGCGTGGTGATGTCTGCTGTTGGTGAAACGATGCCTACTTTGCTAAAGCTGCCATTTGGCGTGCTCTGAAGATAGACGGCAAAACTGCGGCCATTCAGCGTTTGGCTGCCGGGTGAGCGCCAGATGAGGTAAGCCCAGTTTTGTCCATCCTGCCCCACCGTGGTGAGGCCGGAGGTCATAATGGTGTCGTCGAGGTTCGGTGCCTGAGTAGGACCGACGGGGCCAGGGCCTTGAGCAAAGCTGACGCTGATCAAAAGCAGCCCGAGCAGGAGATAGGAAAGTGTTTTCATGACTCAGGAGATCAAAGGTCGAGGTCAAACTTCAGCGGCGAGTAGGAGAAATTCATCCGCAGGGTCTTGTGCAGCGTGAAGTCAAAGGGAGACACGCCCACTTCCAGGCTCACATCGGCTTTACCATTGCCTAAAATAGGATGGCTGAGTGGATCACTGAGGATGGGCAACAGGTTCGCCGGATGATCGGTGTTAAAGACTGTGGCACCCACCAGACTCAGCCGCGCGCTGATGTCTGCCAGACAGAGCACTTCACCTGAGACTCCCATGTCTTGCCGCAGGCCGATGACGGCGGCGTAGCGTTCATCTGGGCTCGGCGGTGCATCTTGCTCACGCACAAAGTAGAAGGCACCCATGCCAGCACCGGCTTTGAGATTCAGCATCGGACTCGGTGGGATGCCGATGAGGGCATTCACGCTGATACTGCCGTAGCCAAAGGCATACAAGCCGTAGGCCGGAAAGCTGCCGCCGACTGTGACGTTCTGCACTTGTGGCTGATTCAGCAGTTCATTCACCTTAGCATCCACTCGCTGCATGACACCATTGAGGTCACAGGTGCGCCCGAGAAAGACCGCCGCCTCAATATCCGCCCAGTCACTGCGGCCTGCACCCTTGCCATAGAGATAGCCATCGCCACCACCAAAGCCAAAGCCAAGCTCCGCCTGCTGGATCGTCAGCACGCCGAGCTTAAAGCCGCTGCCTTGCACGCCGAAGCGCCCTGCGAGTCCATTTAGTCCACCACTGGCTCCAAAGGCAAACTTGGCCTCTATGGCTAACTCTGTGGGTGAGGGCGGAGCGCCAAAAGAAAACTTCGTGCTGGCACCGAGGGTCAGTTCAGCAGCCACTCCCGCACTCGTGCGGCAAATGTTGCCCGGCGTGTCGCTTTGCAGATCGCGGTAATAGACATAGCCATGGAAGTCGAGGTCAGAGCCGATGCTCAGTCGCATGTCAGCATCCAGCCTTAACTCATGAAGGCTATCTCCGTTAATGCGAGCCTGGCCATCGATCTTCCCGAACTTTAAATCTGCCAAGTCCGCGATGCCTGGCACGGCGGTCGGCAACACATTGCCTGCTTCGCCTTGGATCATCTCATTCACGCCAGCAAAGATGGCATCCATGCTGCCGCGAAGGCGATCCTGCACATCACTCAAATGCACTCGCATCTTTTCGCTGATCTTCGCTGCCGAAGTGTCTCCGAGGAAGCGTTGGCTCAGAGCATCGACGATCTCTGCATTGCTCACGGAAAGCGGCGTCATCGGGAGGTCAGGCAGAGTTTGGTCAATGATCGGACTCCAACTTGGCGTGATGGAGATGGCATTGATGCCCGTGCGTACTTCAGCTATGCCAGACTGAATGAGTGAAAGCGCTCCATACGCCGTGTCTAGCGTCTCCTGCACCTCCGGCGGCACGTTAGAGGAATCCTGCCCGCCGAGGGCTTGGGCCAGGGCATCAGCTATCGCCACCACGGTCGCCGCATTGAAGATGTAGCTCTTGAGATTGGCTGAGATGCTGTTGACTTTATCCAAGCGGGTCATCACCGGTTGCTTCCAGCTCGTGGGCACGCTGGCAGAGGTCGCTGGTAGGTTAAACTGACCGTTCAATTGCGAAATGAGCGCTGCCTTGAAACTGGCGGCACTCGCATTGGGTGGCAGACTCGCTCTCACTTGAGCCACCGCTTCTAGCAATGGCTGGCGCACGAGCTTTTCTGGCGTGTCAGCCAGCGCTTGCTCGAAGTTAGCGAGGTCACTGAGCATTGTGCCAAAGCCGGGCACCTGACTGGTGATCGCACTCAGCGGACTGCCGATGCCCACGCCTTCGAGAGCTTGACCGATGAGCGCATTGGCATCCACACTCGGCAACTGCACGCCGAAGTCTGCACGGAACTTCAAGTCTGCTGTTGTCGGCGTCAGAGAGCGCACACGGCCTTTTACATCGGCGATGAGTAGGCTCTGTGTCGTGGCCTCGGCATCACTCATCTCAAAGCGCCTCTGCGTACTGACCCACTTCAGCGGGAAATCAAAGTTCACCAGCCCGAGCCATTTCTTTTTGGCGTGAACTCGATAGTCAGGCGAGTCGCGGTAGGTCGTCACCACCAAAGGAACATTATTGATGCTAGGCACACCTGAGTTTCGCGGATCAAACTCCGCCAATGTGAAGGGTCCGAGACTTGTCGGAGGCTGCATCACATGCACGGATGCATTCACACTGGCATTGCTATCGGCGGTGGCATGCATGTGGACGGTCAGGTTCTCAAAGAACGGCACATCCACCGCGCCTGCGATGCTCGCAAAGCCGATGCTCGGGCTGCCGCCTGCACCTGGCCAATCATTCAGATAAGCCCCACACACGGGAGCCAGTGAGTAGTTTGAGCTGCCTGGCGCTTTGATCTTGATGTCACCCGGCACACGTAGGCGCGAGTCGAGCTGTGTGATGGCAAACTCCGCCTCCGTCTGCGCTCCCTTCGTCACTAGGGTGCCATCATTGCGGAAGCCAAAGATGCCATGCAGTGGATCACTGCCAGCGATGGCAGGCAGCACCGTCTGAACTCCTAGAGCCAGGAAAGTCTCTCCATCTGCACCTGTACAGGCATCAGGCTGCACAAAGTTCATGCTCATGGGCACAAGGTTCGTGCGCCAGTAAGCCAAGTTCTTGCTGGGCTGCGTCGGGTCCACCTCACCTTGATTGAGAGCGCCATTCGACCAGAGCTTTAGGTTCTGAAAGGTGACATTGAAGTTGCTCGGATGCGACGGAGCCGGTCCGCCGATCTGCACGCCGCCGTCGAGCTTGGAACCAGCCACGCAGTTGTCTAAAAAGGCCAGCTTCATGCCATCAAAACTGAAGTCGAAGCCATTGATCGGAAAGGCGATGTTCTCCGAAGACTGAATCATGCCGCTGACACCCCCTGAGCGCAGATACAACTTCGATTCATTTAGCAGCGGATAGCTGAATGGCAGACCGCCGCCGAGTCGGCAACTCGCAGACAAGCCTTGCCCTGCCTTGCGCAAATTCATGCCTGCATAGTCAGCGGCACCGGTTTGATAAGCAGCCTGATGCGGATACTCGACCTGCGTGCCACCACTGCCGAAACCACGGCCCGAAAGGTGGACGGCAGCCGCTCGATCCTTCTTTGACAAACCCGCCACCTCGCTGCCACGAGCGGTGAGGTAGTGACTGGGCAGCATGACATTGCCCGTGATGCCTGTGCCTGGAACGAGTGAAAGCTGATGAGCAAACAATGCCACGGGCGTGGCCTGAAAAGTGCCCCATGAAATGTCATTGAGCAGTGGATAGCTTGGCGCGGCATTCTGCTCCATCCGCATCGTGCCATCGAGCGAGCCATCGGCGAGGAAGGTCAGGCGCTCTTCTTGATTCCTCAGCACAAAATAAAACGGCCCAGCCTTTGGCGTGCCCGAAGGACAGTCAGGCTTTCCAGGCTCTGGCTTCGGATCAGGGCTGTAGGAGCCAAAGATGGCCTGTACGCCATTGAGCACACTGTTTTGGTCCACGACATCATCGGTGATGCGGAAGATACTCGTCTGGGTAGCAGAGCTGCTCGTCACCACCAGCCAATGCTGCGGAAAGTGTGTCCACCATGCTCCCGGATTGAAGCCGACCTTCAGCGTCCTGATGAACGCAGCGCCATCACTGCCTGCCTTCACCTCAAACGCCGTCGAGTCGAGGATGCGAGCCGTGCGAAAGACCTGATCATTCCCCGCATGAAGCGGTGTATTCGCTGGCCATTGCAGGCCGTTGATCGTCGCATAAGTCTCGATCGTGCCTAGCTCCAGAGCATTCTCATAGATCACCGAAGTCGGGATGAAGCTGAACACGCACGTGGCCGTGGTGAAGTTCACCCCGCTCGTGGCGAAGACCAATGGCAGCCGCTCCAGGCTCACATAGGTCGGCACATTGAAGAGGAAGGCAGCCATGCCCGTGGGCAGCAGATTGCTTTGCAGCGGCATGTCAGGGACGGTGATCTTGCTCTTCATCACTCGTGAACCCGCCGTGTAGGTGTAGCCCATGCCACGCGGCAGATGCACGGTCATCGAGGCAGCCTTAGCACCGGTGGTCTTCAGATAAACTCCCGTGCGAGTGAACTTCACACCTTGAGAAAAAGCGGTCGTGGCAGCCGTTACGGGTATCTGCGTGCCATCGCCATAATGAGCATCTCCATTCGGATCGATCTCCACCGCCAGTGGCGTGCCTCCATAGGTCGCACCTGGAGCCTCTGGCAGCGTGCCTTGGCCTGGCACCACGGCCAGCGTGGAGGTCGGCAGCGGCAGTGCATTCGGGTAAAGATCACTCACAGGATCATTCGAGATCTCATTGCCATAGGTCAGCAAGCTGCCGAAGAAAATCTTGCCACTGAAACGCAGCAAGCGCTGAGCCTCAAAAGCCCGCGCACCCTCATCCACCGCCGTTGTTGGACCTCCAACGACATCATTGTGCGTCACTGACAAGATCGGGATGTATTCCTCACCCTGCACCAGCACGCCCTCTGGCACCGTGAAGGCCAGCGGCACCGTCGTTGAAGTCGCCGAAGGCTCCGCTACTGCACCAGTGCCACCAGCATGACTGAAGACCACCTGGGATACCTGCTGTCCACTGCTGGACCACACCACTGCGCCCGTGCTGACTCGTTTCAAAGCAATGGACAGCACGCTATGGATCACCGCTGAAGTCGCCGCCACATCGAAGTCATCAAAGCGCACCGTGCTCACCTCCACCTGCGCCAGGAAAGAACCCTGTGTGGCCGAACTGGCGATCATCCACTGCCGAGTCCACGAGTTCAGAGAAAGCAGCGTGCGTGCATTCAGCGCGGCGTCACCACTCGTGAAGTTATCGTAATGCAGATACAGTCGCGTGTTCGGCGCACTCACATGCTGCGGCACCAGGAGGAAGAAGTTCGCATAACCCGCGTTTCCCACCCTGCTCCTCCACTTGGCTTTCATCGTGTAACGCTTTTGCGGGGACAGACGGCTCTGCGGGCGAAAAGTAGCGCTGAAGACGTGAATATCCGTCGTCGTCTGCGCATTGAGAGATACCTGATATTCCTCCACAATCTCCGTCACCGCAGGTCCACCGCCATCAGGAATGATCGGCACCTTCACCCCTGCATCATCTTCAAACCACATCGTCGATTCAAAATTCATCCCCAGCGCATCCAGCCCATCCCAAGCAAAATCCATCGCCCATGATCCGGATATCTTCGACTGATTCGGCACATGCCCCGTGATCGAGTCAGCATATACCAGCAACCCCGTGTAACCATCCGTGCGCACCCAAGAACTAACCGTCGGCGTCACACCTGCCTGCACTCCTTCAGAAAAGATGCAACCTAGACAGACAAGGAATGAAAAGAGACTCAGTTTCATAGCAGCGACGCTTACGAAAAGAGCAGATAACCATTATTGCCGCAATACAAAAGTTCTTCACCCTTGAAAGCCTAATCCATAACATCCAATATGCGATGATCTAACGTTTTCTTCACGCAAATCCTCTGGACTTTGATGCCTGCAAGTTAGGCCCAAATGTAAAACTAAATCAAGCTAAGGCTTTGCGACGCTGAGGCTTTTTGAGGGCTTTGGCGGCAGGCAGGCGGACGGCGGGCTTTGAGGTCTTCGTGGCTTTGGAGGCTGGGGGCTTGACGGCAGGTGTGTCCTTGATGCCGTGGGCTTCTTTGAGAGCGCGCAGTTCTTTTTCCACTTCGCCCAAGCGGCGGGAGGTGGCGTCGAGTTTTTTGGCGACAAGACGAGCGACGAATTCAAAGAGCGCGGCGTGGAAGGCGGGGTCTTCTTCACGCGGGTGGATGTCTTGCAGGAACTTCTGATCCACGGCCAGACAGAGGGCGCGGCTACTGGCGATGACGGATGCAGCACGCTTGTCCTGATTGACGAGCGCCAGTTCACCAAAGACATCTCCGACTCGGGAAATAGCGGCTACTTTTTTACCGCTGATACGGACTTCCAGTTCGCCATTGAGCAGGATATAGATGCGGCTATCAATGGTGCCTTCCTGGATAATGACATCATCTTTATCGCATTGGAGCAGGCTGGATGAGTTCAAGACATCGTCCAGTTGTTCATCGCTGAAACTGTTTAAAAAGGGAACCGCGTTTAGAGGAGCGGGAAGGCGTCCTTCTTCGTGGATGTAGGCATACTCTTTCATTTGATATTTTCACTATTCCACGGATGCCACTGCTCGAACAAGATCAATCCATCACGAGAGGCAAATTTTTTGTCACCCAAACGGGTGATGCAAGTCACGTGCCAAAGCAGCGGTCTCCGGCATCACCTAGACCTGGAACAATAAAAAAATTGTAATTCAATCCATCATCAATGGCTGCGGTGATGATGGGAACGTCGGGATGCTCGTTTGCCATGGCCTCTAGTCCCTCGGGACTGCTGACCACACAAATGAATGTAATACGCTCAGCGCCAGCGGCCTTGAGTTGTTTGATGGTGAAACAGGCACTGCCTCCGGTGGCCAGCATGGGATCCAGCAGGAAGACTTCTGATTTCCAAAGGCTACCGGGGATTCTGGCAAAGTAAGGCTTTGGCTGAGCGGTCTCTTCACAGCGGGAAATGCCGATGTGGGCGATGATGGCGTCTGGCACCAAGGGGTGAATGGCCTCTGAAAGGCCCAATCCTGCGCGGAGAATAGGCACAAGGATGATCGGGCGCGAAAAAACCTGCCCTTGCGTCTCTGTCAGTGGAGTCTGGATGCTGACAGTTTCTGTCTCCAGTGCCCGAGTGGCCACGGTGAAAAGGATCTCTGCCAGCCGATGTAGATGCCAGCGAAACTGCGGCGTAGGCGTCTCCTGCCGCCGCATGGCGGTGAGGTGGATCTGTGCCAAAGGATGGGAGACGACGAGGGGGGCAGGGTTCATGAGAGCGGGAATACGAGCAGAATTGTCTCCCACAGATTCATGGAGGCCAACAGATTTCTGATTCAAGGCAACTGTCTGCACTTCTGACTAGGCCTGCCACAGAAGTGAAAACCTAGTCGATGTGAAACAATCAATTCCCAGTCGGAGCCGCTGGCACAGGCGCGGCGGGTTTGATTTCTTCCAGGGCGGGACCTGGTGCCGGAGCAGGGGAGAGGGCGGGAGCGCTGATGGCTGGGACGCTCGGTGCTGTGGTTGCAGGGGGAGTGGTCCCGGCAGGGGGCGTCGTGACAGGGCCATTCGGATCACCCGGCGGTAGGGTGGTGGCTTCTAAAGCAGAGGCTGCGGCTTCGGCGGCTTTCTTTTTGGCGGCGGCGAGCTTGGCGGAATTGGCAGCGGCCTTGGCATTGGACTGCTTCACGTAGGTGGCGTAGTCAGGGCCACTGCCGGTGATGGTGACTGGGGTGCCAACGGAAATGTTCTTGAATATGGTTCCAGCAAACTTTGATGGCAGGCGGATGCAGCCATGAGAGGCACGGCGACCAGGGCGGGGGATGGGGCCGATGTGCATGCCAACTCCGTCGCCAGTCAGGCGCATGAAATAGGTCATTTTGGCTGGCTCAAAGCGGCCCCCAGATGGCAAGAGATCGCGGCCTTGTTTGAAGTCTGAGTTCACTAGATCGCCTTTGGCGTTGTAGCCTTTGCCGTAGAGGTTGGAGACTTTATCAGCGATCTTTTCCAGCACTTTGAACTCGCCAATCGGCGTGGGAAAGCTGGTGATTCCGCTGGCCACATAGGTCCAGCCGATCTCGTCTTCACCATTGTAGAGACGCGCTTTTTGCTCGTCCACATTGATCTTCACGGAGGTGATGCTCTTACCTTCACCACTCCATTCGAAGAGGCCAGCTGGCTTTTTGGCGACTTCAGGCACCACGGGTGGCGGTGGTGGCGTGGTCTTACAGGAGGTAAGCCATAGAGCAGAGACTAGAAGAGAGCTTTTAGCCGTGAGTTTCAGGAGACGTGTGGGAGTCATGATACTTCAAATTACGCCCAAGCTGGCTCCGACTTCAAGCTCGGTGATAATTTACTTTGTCCTTACTTCTGAAGAAGCAGATCCCAAGGCAGGTTCACAATGACATCTGCGCCATGTTCCTGAAGCTCGGCGACGCTGCGGAAACCCCAGCTAACGCCGATGCCACGCATCCCGGCGTTTTTAGCAAAGGCCATGTCGATGCCTGAATCACCTACATAGGCGCACTCGGCAGTGGTGAGTCCGAGCAGGGCTGCGGCCTCATGAGCTCCGGCAGGATCGGGCTTTCGCGGCACTTCGTCACGCTGTCCGAGGATGACCGCAAAGGTGTCTGCCGGGAAAAAGTGGTCACAGCAAAGCTGGGTGAAGCGGTGCGGCTTATTGGAAATGCAGCCGATTTTCATGCCTCGGCCCTTCAGTTCATCCAGCACGTCCTGCATGCCTGCATAGACGACGGTTTGATCATGCCAGCCATTTTCATAGTGTTTCTTATAGATGCAGAGACTGCGGTCGATGATGTCATCTGTCCGCGCAGATTCGGGTAGCGCACGACTGACGAGCTGCCTCATACCATCGCCGATGAATTCGGGAAACAAGGCGAGGTCACGCTCTGGGTAGCCCTGCTCTGTTAGCATGCGGTTTACAGTAGCGGCGAGGTCTTTGAGTGAGTCAATCAGGGTGCCATCGAGATCGAAGATGAAAGCTTTTAAAGAAGACATGAGACGCTCATGTCGGAGAGGAGCCTCTCGACTTCAACTGGCATCATGATGAAAAGTGCATTCTATCGCCGCACCTCGCCCTTGGTCACATCGCCAGTGTCATCCAGCGCCATGATTTGATTGATGGTCTTGAAGCGGCCTTTATCCTCAAAGGCCCAGACGACTTTTTTATCGGGGGTCACTTCGATGAATTGCGCCTGCTCACCGAGATGGCCGTGGCCGAGGTAATTGGCAAAGATCGTGTTCCCATCCGGCAGACGATGACAGCCGGCCATGAGTCGGAGTGGATGACCAGGGAGATCGTTTTCATTGAGCTGCCAGACGACTTTCCCCGCTGGATCGACTTCGACGACTTGATGTCCATCTCCGCAGGTGATGAGTAAGTTCTGATTGGCGAGTTGCACGACTTCATGCGGATCTCCCGTGACAGGCACCTCACGCAGCACCTTGCCATCGGCATCCAGTTCCACGATTTTGCTTTCGCCTTTGAAACACACGAGGTAGTGGCCATTGGCTGTTTTCCGTGTGCCGCGAAATTGATTGTGCAGCTTGACTGTGTCCTTGGTCACCAGCTTGATTTCCTTGGCGATTTTCCCCGCACGATCCACCTCAATGATGCGGCTGCTGCCACACTCGATGATCAGCACTTTGCCATCAGGTAAAGGCTGACAGCCATGACATTCAACCTTTTCAGAGGCCACGTATTCCCAGACGACTTTTTTCTCCCGCGTCAGTTCCTTTGCACCACCGCGATAAGCAAAGAGGATGTTTCCGCTCGGCAACTGCCAGCAGTCCTGGGGTTGTTTGGCTTCCACCTGCCATTCGATTTCGCCTGCGGCAGAAAGGATCGTCACCGTGCCACCACCGTAGTCGCAGCAGAGGATTGGCCGTGCCGCAAACAGGCTGCTGCTGAAGGCCAATAAAGTAGTGAGAAGGTGGGAGAATTTCATGGAGGCGTGTAAAACGTAGCTGAAGATAAAAGCCTTGCTGCTGGGGACGAGTTCATCTTTTCACTTTCATTGTCACGATGGCAGCTCAATTTTATGTTTATATGGATTTCACCCTACTAAAGCAGGCTCTTTACAAACACGGGATAGCCGCAATTCAAAGCATTCGCGAAGCGCGGCCAAAAGACACTTTTTACAGCTTTGCGTTTTATACCTCAGGAGGATTTGATTATGCCTTTATCACCGCGTCTAGCTACGAAGGTCTTGATGAGGCGGTCAAAGCCTGTTTGAATGAACAACCCGATTCCAAAGAAAGTCCTGATAAGCTGCGCTGCAGTCTGAAGTGGTCTCCGTGTAACAGTCCAATTCATGAATCATACAGTCTAGCAAATGACGCTTTGGATGAACTAATGAAAGAAGTTTCAGAGATTTACCAAAATATTGAAGAGGATGCGCTAGACGATTTCTTCCAAGGAGTCTTGGACACATTTATTGCTGCTTTACGTCAGCTTGACTCAGAAGGCAGATTTGGATCGCCAATCGAAAGGGAAGGCATTGTCGTTAACCTTCTCATTGGCGACCAAAGTGATGAGGAGCGTGTTCATTTTGCCTTTGAGTTAAACCCACCGGATATTGTCTCTAGATTTTCACAGGAGATTACTTCTGGCTATGATGGTTAGAATTTGTAGCGATTTCAAACCTTCATTCTAATGCAGGTTTGACGTATCCATATGGCAGTCTGATTGTTTTATTCCTTGCACGCTTGCCAATGTGGCGGACCAAGAAAGCATGCTCGCCGATTATCACACTCACACGCCACTTTGCTTCCATGCGGAGGGGAATCCGGTGGAGTATGCGCGCCAGGCTCAGAGCCTTGGATTAGCAGAAATCGGGTTCTCTGATCATAATCCTATGCCTGAATTCTTTGATGATTGGCGGATGCTGATCACGGATTTACCGCGTTATTTTGAATTGGTCACAGAGGCCCGCGAGGCGCTACCAGGATTCCCAATCCGGCTGGCACTGGAGTGCGATTATCTAGAGGGAAAAGAGAAGTGGATCGAAAAAACCGCAGGGCTCGGTGAGTGGGACTATCTCATCGGCAGCGTGCATTACATTCATGATGGAATCGCGGTGGATGATCCCCAGCACATGGCGCGCTGGACCACGGCCACAGACATCGAGCACATGTGGTCGGTGTATTGGAAGCTTTATGAAAAGATGATTCGCACAGGGCTCTTTGACTTTTACGCGCATCCTGATTTGGCTAAAAAGTTCGGCTTCCGACCTGCTGTGGATTTACGCCGTTATTACGAGCCGGTGATTCAGGCGCTACTGGATACCAATGCGGTTATGGAAGTCAGCACCGCTGGCCTACGCAAAGAAGTGGCCGAGATTTACCCTGCCCGCGAGATGCTGGAGATGGCTTACTCAGCGAAGGTGCCGATCGTGATTAGCTCAGACGCGCATAAACCGACAGATGTGGGTGCTGACTTTGATCAGGCTTTAAAACTCGTGCGTAGTGTCGGCTACACCACCACAGTGCGCTTTGAAAATCGCCAACGCCGAGAGGTCTATCTGCCAGAGAGCTGGCCCAGCGTATGATTTGGCAGGCCAGACAGCATGTGATCAAGTTCCCGCGCCGTCCTCTGGTGATGGGGATCGTGAATATCAATGACGACTCCTTTTGCGGAGACGGCACGCTAGATCCAGATAAGGCGCTGGCACAGGCCGAGCAGCAGCTGCGTGACGGAGCCGACATCATCGACATCGGTGCCGAGAGTGCACGGACGAATCGTGGACCGATCACCGAAGCCGAGGAGATCGCGCGACTCATGCCTTTTCTCAAAGCCTGGCCAGCCCTGTTGGCTCAATTTGAAGCAGCTCCCTGGGATTCCGCGCAGCTCTGGCCACCGCTGCTTTCCATCAATACTTGGCGTAGTGATGTGATCCGCGCCGTGCTGCCGCATGGCGGAGATCTCATCAATGACATCAGCGCCCTGCCAGATGCCACAAATGCCCAGCTCTGCGCCGAGCACGGTGCCAGCCTGCTGATCATGCACAGCATCGGCCAACCGAAGGTGCCGCACACGCACATCGGGTATGCAGACATCCACGAGACACTGGAGACCTTCTTTGATGAAAAAATGGCCCTGGCTCTGAGCGCTGGTTTGAAGTCAGAGCAGATCATCCTGGACCCAGGGATCGACTTTGCCAAACAGCGTGAGGACAATCTCGCTATCTATCGCCACGCCGACCGCCTGCAAAAATGGGGCCGCCCCGTGTTGCTGCCGGTGTCCCGAAAGACGGTCATCGGCCAAGTGCTGGATCTACCCCAGGCCAATGATCGTGATGCCGGGACAATCGCCTGTATCTCTGCCGGGATGAGCCGTGGAGCCCAAATCTTCCGCGAAAGACATCCGCAAAACGATCAAGCGCACAGCAGCTAACTCTGCCGTGAAGAGCCGTATCCGCACTCTGCGCAAAAAAGTCATCGCCGCTGTCGAAAAAGGTGATGCTGCCACTGCTGCTACTTGCCTGAACGAGTTCACCTCGGCCTCAGACAAGGCTGCCAAGACCAAGGTCCTGCACAAAAACACTTCTGCTCGTCTCAAGAGCCGCCTTGCACTCAAGGTTGGCGCTCTGACCAAGAAAGCCTAAGTTCAAGAGGGATTGTTCCATTTTAAAAACCCGCTGTGTCCAAGTGACCAGCGGGTTTTTTGCAGACATCCTTCACGCTCACCTGCACCCACCCAGCCATGATCCCAAGACTCCCAATCGCTCCAAACGGCCCGACCTTTTCTCGTCTCATCTACGGAACCTGGAGATTCCTGGATGATGCAGCCACCTCCCATTCTGCGGATCTGCTCAAGCGCTTGCACGCTTGCCTAGAACTGGGCATCACCACGCTAGACACAGCAGAGATCTACGGCCTTTACCGAGTGGAGGAGTTCATCGGCCAGACTTTGAAGCTGGAGCCAGGGCTGAGGGAGAAGTTCGAGATCGTGACAAAATGCGGCATTTATGTGCCTTGTGACTTTCACCCCGACCGGAAGGTGGCGTTTTACAATGCGGAGACTGCGCGATTGGTGAAAAGTGCCGAGAAATCCCTGCGTCTGCTTGGCACGGACTACATCGACTTGTTTTTGGTGCATCGCCCAGATTGGCTGACTAGCGCGGATGAGACCGCCGCAGGGTTGAATAAGCTGATCAAAGATGGCAAGATTCGTAGTGCTGGCGTCTCAAACTACAATGTGCATCAGTTTGATCTGCTGAATTCACGGATGGATCAGCCTTTGGTGACGAATCAGATCGAGTTCAGCCTACTGCACATGGACCCGATCTTTGATGGCACCGCCGATCAATGCCAGAAACTCGGAATCAAGCCTATGGCCTGGTCCCCGCTGGCGCAGGGCAGACTCATGGACGAGACTAATCCTGCAGGGGCGCGCCTCCAGGCCAAAGCGGCTGAGCTTTCCGCCAAGTATGGTGATGCTACCCTGGATCAGCTGGCCTACGCCTGGATCATGGCGCATCCATCCCAGCCACTACCGATCATCGGCACCAATAAGCTGGAGCGCCTGATCGCCACGGCCAAATCAGCCGACATCAAACTTGAGCGTGAAGACTGGTATGGCCTCTGGACGGCGGCTAAAGGCCAAGGCATCCCGTAAAGCAGCCGCGAGTTTGTCTGCCAAATCTCATGAAAAAGCTCTCAGCATCTACACTCGATCTGCTGAGTTTTTTGACGGCGCAGCCGCATGAGGTCTTTGATATGGCAGGCCGGATCGACTCCCGCCGCTACATGGCCCGGCGCTTTCCTGAAGGCCTACCTCTGATTATTAGTCATCAGCAGTATCCAGGCTATCGCCGCATGGTGTGGGAAAATTGGATGCATTGGCATGATTATTATGAGTGCTTCATTGCACTGAGCGGTCGGGGAGACTTCCGTGCAGGGCATGATTGCTTCACCTTTGCGCCCGGCGACATGGTGCTGGTGGACCCACTGAAAATCCATGGTGTGATGCAGATGGAGGCGGCGCACACCGCTCTGGTCATTCTCTTTCCTACACAGCTTGTGTCCCAGCCAGGTGCCACGGTAGATCAGGGATTCCTGTCACCGTGGGATCGTCGAATGACGGGCGTGCTGCCTTTACTAAAGGCCTCTCAAGCGGAAGCTCCAGCCGTGCATCAGGCGGCATTAGCGCTGGCGCAGACATGGTTCAGTTCACCAGATACGGAGGATCGCCGATTAGCATTGAAGATGCATTTTTTGACGCTGCTTTTCCGCCTGCGCCAGGCCTTTGCCCGCACTGGTGCAGCGGATCAGGGGAGCGTGGATCGGAATCAGCGTGAGGAAAGGCTGCGACGCGCTTTGGACCATATTTCCATTCATGCGCATGAACCTCTGACTCAACCTGCCGTGGCCCGTGCGGCGGGTATGAGCACAAGCCGTTTCCGTGAGTTTTTCAAGACTACCACAGGCTGGGGTTTTGCCCAATACCTCCGTGAAATCCGGGTGGAACGTGCGGCTAAAATGCTGCGGGAGACAAATGAGTCCGTGGCCAATGTGGCGCATATGACAGGCTTCGCGGATCAGAGTCATCTGCTGCGCTGCTTCAAAGCAAAATATGCAGCCGCGCCCTTGAGCTATCGCAAAAAACACCAGTCGTGAGCACGAGCGAAATATTCTAATTTCCTGGCGAATCGTTCAAGCCAGCGAGGCCGTGTTTCAGATAGTTTGTTTGGCATCAACCCAACCTGTTGCCGACCATGAACCTAAAACATCTCGCTTTTTTCATCGCAGCTTCACTGCCCTTCTCTGGCGCTTTCAGCCAGCAGGCCATCCCCGATGCACCTGCCATCCCGCGACAGGTCACGGGGGTGATTAAAAATTACTCAGGCACAACGTATCTCAATAGCAGCTTCACTCGGCCCCATGTCCCAGGCTTCCGCACCACACTGGATGGGCGCATCGGCATCGTTTGTGAGGGTGGCGGCACAGAAGGTGGCACGCCGCGATTCACGCTTTTTCTGCCAGAGAAAATGAGCGTCCCTTTTCTGCAAAATCCAGCTGGTTCTCACACCATGACCGCTACCACCTTCAAATGGATGGACGGTTATGCAAGCGCATCAGCGAGCCGCACCCAATACACGGATGGCGTCAAAGGCGTCTCCCACGCCTGCCTATGGGATGAAACGCCTGCCACGGTCGATGCTGGCGGCAATGATGTTTATAACATCAGTGTCGTCGTCACCAGCAATACAGGTACTGGCAGCACTGGGCGCACGCAGTTCTTCTCTACGCCGATCCGCATCGTCGTCAGCAATCCAAAGACGACGACTGCGGCCATCACCTCCATCACTAAAACCGGCACCACCACGGCAAGTCCCGAGTTCCCATTCCAAGCAGCAGGCTTTGAACCAGCAGTGGTCGGGGATGGCAGGCTGCTCATCGTTCGCGTGGGTGCGGCATCTCTGAGCTGGACGGATCCAGTCGGCGGAGCCGCAGGCATCACCTCCGGTCAGGGCTGTGACATCGTTTACTCATATTACACGACTGGTGCCACCGCAGATGCTTCGAAGTGGACCAACTGTGTGCCGATCACCCACGCACCCTACGACACACGCATTAACAACATCTTCGGTTTTGCCCGCGCTCCCTTTCGTGATGCCGAGGGAAATCTCATCCCAGACGGTGAGGACATCGGCGGTTCCTATCCCTGGATGGATCGTCATGCGAAAAATCTCTTCATCGAAACAGGCTTTGATCGTCTGCACTACCTCGTGAGCGGTTCCTGGAATAACAGCCGCTATCCACAAACCAGCGTGCCGGAAGAGCCAGCTGACTACACCAGCGCCGAAGATGGAGGCAAGCATCAGTGCGTGTCTGTCATCGGTCTATGGACGCAAGGAAAGCTCGTGCAGGTGGATAATTTCCTCAATGACGTGGACTACGCCGTCGGTGGCGGAGACCCCGCAGGCCCGCAATCACGCATGGTCAGTCTTTTCCAGGCAAACACAGGCCCACTCGGCAATGAACCTGCTGCCATCAGGCTCGGCTACGGACGAGCCACGATCAAAATGCCAGTGGGCGAAAACGATAACGGGAACATCATCGACTCCGTCGAAAACCTCTTCAATTACCGTAAGTGGGCCAAGCCCATGAATCTGCGAGACGTCTCCTGGCTCATGACGGATGGCAAGCAGAGTGACGAAGTAGCTTTTGACGATTACCTTGATCCAGACGCCTTTATCATTGCTCCGATGAATGGCGCACTGACGTGGACCAATAGCGGCACGGGCCAAAATTATTACGTGCATCACAGTGGCTGGAATACTTCCACCAATGTCTGGGGACTGCCCATCAAGTTAGCCAATGCAGCAGCCCCTGCCACCACGCGTTACGTCACCCCAAAGCACGGACTCGTTATCGGCAATGGCAGACTAGAGCCATCGGCCTCTGGCGGCGTGCATGGAAAAGGTTTCTGGATGAATGGCAGCATCGGCCTTGAGTTTGATGTGCTGGCTCAGCCAGGAGATACCGCTACGGTCAAAACCGTGCGCCAAAAAAGCTGGTACATGGGACTCTTTGTCGATTGCCGATTCATCGATGATACCACAGAGCGCCGACTCATCACCTTCCCGGATGGCAGTAGCATCAGTCTCTATGGCCGCCGTCAGATTCTGTATGCCAACAGTACCGGTGTGATCGTGAACCGCATCACGCTGCCCACCGCTCTCGCCAGCGCGCCTGCCCATGCCCTGGATGATTTATTGCCGCAGAAAGGCTGGGCGCACCTAGCCTTTCAAACCCGCAACAACGGCACTGAGGTGGACTTTCATCTCAATGGGCTGCTCTTCCACCGCTGGCGGGACATTTATACCAGCCTCTTCATGCCCACCGTGGGTAAGCTCAGCTTGGGCAAGCCTAGCGCTGGTACAGGCATCACCGGATTCACCGGCTGGGTTGATGACTTCAAAATGATCGCTCATGCGGTTGATTTCGAGACCTGCTGCAATCACGCAGGCGGCACATTGATCGGTCTGCCCTCAGGCTATGCAGACGCTGGTGACTGGAAGACCAAATTCGCGGATCGTTACCCACAGTGGGCACATGATGTCATCAGTAATCATCTCAAAGATTACGGTGAAACCAGCCAACCGAAATACGCCTGCTACTACAACTACAAGCAAGACTTTGCGGTGCATGTCAACAACCTCCCCGCCGGCAGCATCAGCCTCAGACAGAGCATGCACTTCCCGGAAGGCCCGCTTTTTCACAACGCGCCGCGACCCCACAGCGTGCAGAATCAATTTTGCACTTCCTGCCACCATAGCACAGCCAAGCCTGGGTTAGATCTGGATGCCATTACCCTAGATGCAGCCTTCAATGCCAAAGATGACAACCGCCGCCAGCCACTCCAACCGCCAAAGCGCATCTATGGCCAAATTCCTGCAGGCTTGATCGATAACACCCATCAAGCCAGCGCCCAGCCAGCCGCTGCCACCACACTGCCCGCAGGCGGTAAGCTGATCGACGAATGGATGCTCAATGCCTGGACCGGTCCTGCCATCGTGCAGAGTTGGACCGTCGTCGATGCCAGTGGTGAGGAACTCATGCCACTCACCGCAGGGGCCGTTATTGATCCGGCCAAGATCGGCACCACCAGCTTTAGCATCCGCGCGAATCTGAATAGCGCTCAGGGTGCCGTCGTGCTTCAGCTAGATACAGGGGCTACCAATAGCCGACCCGAGCCACCGTACTCACTCTATGGCACCGCTTTGAATCCAAATGCGACTCAGATCATGAGCGCAGGAACCCACACAATCAAGGCTACACCCGCTGGCGGAGCCCAGGTTTCACTGGCCTTCACTGTGGCCAGTGGCACGCGTGTGATTGCGGATTATCGAGATGACTTCAAACCCACTGCTCCACTGCCCGCCTGGAGTTATTGGTGGAATGCCACTGGCACTGTCACCAATCCCGATAACTTCCGCTCCCTAAATTGGAGCATCAGCTCATCACGCTACATGCTCAATGGTCTCACGTATCCAGCGACTGGCACGGACTGCAATTACGGTGCTCTGAACGGCACCGGTGGTCATCCCGGTAAAGGCAGCACTCAACAGACGGCAGGTCTGCCGGATCGCTTCGTGCTGGCGGCCTACACAGTGAAACTCGCTGGGTATTACGGCATCAACAGCAGTTTTGTCACCGTCAGCACAGCGGTTAGTGGCGGCGTGCAACTCGTCGTCTATAAAGACATCACCAGCGGCACCGTCTTTACCAATACCTTCACCAACACCTGCGCAGGTGGAGCCACCCTGAACTTCAATCACAACCTCGGTTTACTCCAAGTCGGAGATCAAATCTACGTCGGCATCGGGCCAAACACCAATGACGGTAGCGACAGCTTCTCCCTCGACTACAGCATCGTCTTTAACCCCACGGCCAACCCCGTGCCTTGAGTCCCCTTTCGGCCGGGTGTCGATCAACTAGATTCAAATATTCACGGTATTTTGAGTTAGCTGAAGTCGGCATCCGGTCGGTGCATTTTTATAGCGTAGGGTGGCTGCGCAAAACCAGTCGTCTAAATGATCAAGCCGGCATCCCGCAGTCCAGGGAACTCAGCGCGCCAGTCACGAACGAGCTGGGCATCGATCTCAGAACGCAGAACTTGCTCTCGTTCACCAGCATCGGCGATGATCACGCCCTGTGGATTCACGATCACGCTGCGGCCATTGTAGCTGTAGTTTGGCTCGGTGCCGGTGCGGTTCACACCGACCACGTAGGCTTGATTTTCAATGGC
>JAPLUM010000765.1:22025-26313 GCA_026397605.1 Verrucomicrobiota bacterium
GCGCTTCACCGGCCACGCAGCGATGTAGATGAGCACCTCGGCACCGAGCTTCACTGCCTCGCGCGCTAACTCAGGGAAGCGTAAATCGTAGCAAATCAGCGGTGCGATCTTCATGCCACGCCACTCAAAAATTTGGGGACTGGTTCCTCGCTCATGCACAGCCGACTCACCGCCAAGGGAAAAGGGCTGCATCTTGGTGTAGCGCGCTAGCAGGGTTCCATCAGGTGCAACCGCCAGTGCTTGATTGCGACCGCGGCCCTCCGTGCCCTTGGTTACGACTCCAGCGACGACACAGCTTTGATACTCCAGCACTAGGCTTTGCAGAAAGACTTCCGTTTCACCTCCCTCAGCCTCAGCGGTCACGCTCGTATTGCAGGAAAAGCCGGTGCCGAACATCTCCGGCAAAACAATGATTGAATCAGGCGCAGGTCTGCGCAGCCCAAGCAAAGCGCGGACTTTGGCAAAATTGGCCGACTTGTCTTCCCAAATGGAATCTAGCTGCACGGCATGGATGTCGATCATCATGCACTATGATGAGGCAGAGATTCAAAATGGGAATTGGCTTTTACGATTTGATCTCTTAAACTCCCATCATGGCCCAATACTCTGTTCAGCCCGGTGATAATCCCAGTAAGATTGCCAAGAAGTTTGGCATGACCCTGGGGCAGTTTCAGAAGTTAAACCCCGGACTGGTGGAATGGGGGACAGAAAACTGGAAGGTGCTGTT
Source organism: Verrucomicrobiota bacterium (assembly GCA_026397605.1). Taxonomy (GTDB): domain Bacteria; phylum Verrucomicrobiota; class Verrucomicrobiia; order Verrucomicrobiales; family Verrucomicrobiaceae; genus Prosthecobacter. Next base: position 22,753 of record JAPLUM010000765.1, read on the forward strand.
TCCTGGCCAGATCGTGAATGTGAATGGAGTCGTCACTGGAATGCCGGTGGAGGCTGAAGCCGCTACGCCGAATAGTTTTGCCGCACCACCACCCTGGATGCAGATCGCCATCATGGAGCAGGGCGTGCAGGAGTGGGCCAACGGAGACAATCCGCGTATCCTGGAATATCTGCGCAGCTGCGGCATCACTGGCAGTCTACTGAAGGATGAAACAGCCTGGTGCGCCGCTTTCGTGAACTGGTGCGTGCTACGCTCTGGTTACAAGCCACAGGGCAGCGCCCGTGTCTCAGACTGGTGGGGCTGGGGTCGCCCGGTCGCGGCCACTTACGGAGCTATCTGCATCACTCAGCCGCTAACGGTGGATCAGGCTGGTAGTGGCCACATCGGCTTTCTTCATGCCATGGATGCCACGAATGTCTGGCTCCTGAGCGGAAACTCAAAGAACCAAGTTCGCATCTCAGCCTACCCAAAAAGTAAGCTGATCCACAATGCGCCGTATCGCTGGCCGTTTTAAAGACTAGTCGATGAATGAGCAGATGTATTCGGCGATGCCTTCTGTGACAGCGATGTCGAAGCCCGATTTCGCTGGCACGTCGAAATACTGACCACCGCTGTAGGTCGTCTTAGCGTCACTGCCGTCCAGCTTCACCTCGCAGCTGCCTGCTACGATCTCCATGCGCTCGGCCTTATCTGTGCCGAAATGGTAGCTGCCAGGGTAGATCAATCCGAGCGTCTTTTTGCTGCCATCTGCAAAGAGAATGGTATGGCTGACTACCTTGCCATCAAAATAGACATTGGCTTTGGTGACGGCGGTGACGTTGGTGAATTCGGTGGGAATAGCGGACATAGGTCGCCCAGATTGGCAAGCTTGGGAAAATGCTCAAGTACGTTTCAGTGCACTGAACTTGCTGTTTCTTTGGTTGACCGGGCACTACATCGCCTTCAATCTCGCGGCTCTTACCTCATGAAAGTTACCCTCCGCATCGTTTGTGCCGCCTTGGCGGTAGCCACTACCGTCTCAGCTCAAACCGAGCCTGCAAAATCTGCAGAAGCCGCAAAGGCTGCAGAACCCGCGAAAACCGCTGGCGAAGCTGCTGCTCCTGCTGCAAAACCTGATATGGAAAAAGTCAGCTATTTTATCGGAAAAAACATCGGTGGCAACATCGCCAACAACTTCAAGCAACAGGGCGTCGAGATCGACATCGAAAACTTCCTGCAAGCCATGCGCGACCAGTTCGAAGGCAAGCCAGGCAAATACAAAGAAGAAGAGCTGACCGCAGCCATGGAAGCTTTTGAAAAAGTCATGCAGGCCAAGCAGGGCGAAATGCAGAAAGAAAAAGCCGCTAAAGCTGGCGACGTCAAAGCTGCTGGAGCCAAGTTCCTCGCAGAAAATGGCAAGCGCGAAGGCGTGAAGACCACCGCTAGCGGTCTTCAATACGAAATCGTCAAGGCAGCAGAAGGCGCTAAGCCAGTGCCGACGGATAAAGTGAATGTTCACTACCACGGCACCCTCGTGAGTGGCAAGGTCTTCGACAGCTCCGTGCAGCGCGGTGAGCCGATCACTTTCGGTGTTCAAGAAGTCATCAAGGGCTGGACCGAAGGTCTGCAGCTGATGAGCATTGGTTCCAAATTCAAGTTCTTCATCCCATCCGACCTTGCTTATGGCGACGCTGGTGCAGGTGCTGACATCGGCCCAGGTGAGACACTCATCTTCGAAGTCGAGCTCCTGAAGATCGAAAAATAATTCTCACAGATCCATCCACCACGGCTGCCAGGTAAACTGGCAGCCGTTTTTTTTGAAAGCGTAAGTTCTGGCCCTCTCAATCGTTTAACAGCACTTCCATGATCCGCCCTCTCCTTGCCATCCTAACCTTACTCACCTCAGCATCGGTCGCTGCGCCGACGGGTAAGCCGAACATCCTCTTTATTTTCTGTGACGATCTTAGCACGCAGTCAATCAGTGCTTATGGGGAAAAGCGGAAGCTTCTGGAGACACCTGGTCTGGACCGCATCGCCAAAGAAGGCGTCCGCTTTGATCGCTGCTTAGTCACCAATTCCATCTGCGGTCCCATGCGTGCCGTCATTCAGACGGGCAAATACTCCCACATGAATGGCTTTTACAATAACAGTAACAGCCGCTTTGACAGCGCCCAGCAGACCTTTCCCAAGCTCCTGCAAAAGGCAGGCTACACCAACGCCGTGATCGGAAAGTGGCATCTCATGACTGACCCCGTCGGCTTTGACTACTGGCAGGTTTTACCAGGACAGGGTGCCTATTATAACCCGCCGATGATCGATAATGGCAAGCCTGTGAAACACGAAGGTTATGTCACCGATGTGATCACCGATCTCAGCCTCGACTGGCTAAAGAATCGTGACAAAACAAAACCCTTCATGCTCATGTGCCAGCACAAAGCACCGCACCGCGAGTGGGAGCCCGCTATCCGCCATCTCGGGCATGACAACGACCGCGTGTATGAGGAGCCAGAGACACTCTTTGATGCTTTTGAAGGGCGTAGCAAAGCCGTCAGTGATCACGACATGGGCATTGAGCGCACCATGACCGACCGCGACCTCAAGCTGGTGACTCCAGGCAATCTGAATGACGATCAGCGCAAGTATTGGAACGAATACTATGAGCCAAGGAACGCCAAATATCGCGAGGCCAACCTCACCGGTAAAGAGCTCGTTAAATGGCGTTACCAGCGTTACATGCACGACTACACCGCCTGTGTGAAGAGTGTGGATGAGAGCGTGACTCGCGTGCTGGATTATTTGGATAAAGAAGGTCTTGCGGAGAACACCCTCGTCATCCTCAGCAGTGACCAAGGCTTCTACATGGGCGAGCACGGCTGGTTTGATAAGCGCTGGATCTTTGAGCAATCCCTCACCACACCATTTCTCGTGCGCTGGCCTGGCGTCACGAAGCCAGGAACCACGAGTGGGAAAATCGTTTCCCTGCTCGACTTAGCGCAGACCTTTTTAGACGTGGCTGGTGAGCCACAGCCTAGTGACATGCAGGGCCGTTCTTTAGTCCCTCTCTTCAAAGGTGAAGATCCAGCCGATTGGCGGAAGTCTTTCTATTATCACTACTATGAGTACCCAGTGCCGCACCGCGTGCGCCCCCATTACGGCGTCATCACAGATCGCTACAAGCTCGTGCATTACTATAAGCCAGACGTTGATGACTGGGATCTATTGGATCGCCAAAAGGACCCGCTAGAGACCCAAAACTTCTACGCCGATCCCGCCTATGCGGAGACCGTCAAAGAACTCAAAGCCGAGCTCACCCGTCTGCAAACTGAAGTCAAAGAAACCCTCCCACCGCCACGCGAAGCTCATGGCAACGCCCCTTTTGAAGGCGAGCCTGCCCAACCTAAAAAGGGTAAAGGCAAGGGAAAGAAAAAGGAGTGAGTGGGAACGGATTAAGGGACTCGGACAAAATAAATTAGCCAAAACTGCGCCGGTATTTGAGCCTCTGGCAAGGCGCAACGAAGGAGCATATCTCAATGATCTGTGACTGAGGCGCAACGAAGCCAGAGGTTCAAAGACCAAGTAAAT
>JAPLUM010000347.1 GCA_026397605.1 Verrucomicrobiota bacterium
CACTCTGCGTGGTGAAGCTCGAGTTTTCCCCAAGGCAGCATGGGATTATGAAGCGCTGCTAAAGATCCGCCAACAGAGACCTGTCAATGCAACGTTTAAAGTGATAGTGGATGACGAAGAACTTTCTGAGCAAACGGAGACCTGCACCATCCGCTCTTTGAATGATTGCCCGTTTTACGTGCTTTGGGATGAGGAAGGGGAAGAGTTTGAGGACTTCTCATGGCTTTTTGCGGCTTATGTGAATGAGAATCACCCCCAGGTGGACAGCATTCTTAAAGAAGCCCTCAGCAGCGGACTTGTTTCCTCCTTCACAGGCTATCAGTCCGGTGATCCAGACGAGACGGTATTGCAAATTTTTGCGATTTGGAATGTGCTGCAACGCCGTGGCATCAAATACAGCGACGTGTCAACTACGACGCCCAGCAAATTCGTGGTCAGTCAAACGGTACGTTTTATCGATCAAAGCCTCGCCAACACTCAGGCCAATTGCGTGGACGGCTCTGTGCTGTTGGCTTCTCTATTGCGTAAAATTGGCATCAACTCCTATCTCGTTATGGTTCCAGGCCACTGTTTCCTTGCCTTTGACACGGGTAAGGGTGAGGACTCTGAGCTGGTCGGATTAGAAACAACCATGCTAGGCAATAACAATCTAAAGGCTCTCAAAGATCTGCCTGACATGCCCGCTAGACTCAAGGAAAAGGAGTTCAAGGACTCCTACAAGACATTCATCAATGCCATCGCCACAGGCAATGCAACCATTGAAGAGCATGCGGACGCCTTTGAATCCGAAGAGGACCCCGACACGCAATTCATCTCCATTGCAGATGCGCGTGAGATTGGTATCACTCCCATAGCGTCTGGCCAAAATTAAACAGGCTATGAGTCATGATCGTTCGAAGATATCTGAATGATTTATCTCCTGCCTCCACAACCTGAAGAACTGAACGCTCAACTGCGACTCTGGCAGCATGAGCCTCTGAGTTATCAGGGACAGTCTTTGCAGGCTGATCGCCTTTCGGGTTTCATCACGGATCTGCATCGTGTCAGACTCGGGACAGGTCCGGCGGTTTTTCAGAAAGCCTGTGAAGCAATGGATCGCTGGGAGATGTTTCCCTGCTGGAGCAGCGTGGCTCGACTGAATGACCTTGGGCAGCGCGAAGGTGATGTGGTGGCCATGGTGGTGAGGATCTGCGGTCTCTGGTGGGCGAATCCCTGCCGCATTCTTCGACGTTGTGATTCTGAAACCACGCACGGCTTTGTTTATGGCACCTTACCTGAGCATGCCGAATGCGGAGAGGAGCAGTTTCTCATCAGACATGAGCCTGATGACTCCGTGTGGTATGAGATCCGCGCCTTTTCCAGGCCACGACACTGGATGGCATGGCTGGCTTTCCCTCTAGCGCGTTGGTGGCAGTGCCGCTTTGTGCGTGACTCTCAGGCTAGCATGGTGAAGAGAGTCGGTTAATCTCAGCTCTAAAATAGACTTCCTCTTGAACCTCGAACTCACTCTGAAAATTCTCGGCGCCGTGCTTTGGCTCGTGCTGGTGGCTTGTCTGCAATTGGACTTGGAGAGCCAATCTTGGATCGTTTTGCTGCTGATGTTTTCACCGCTTTTTTTGATACCTCTATCACGTCGGCTGATTGAATCACCAACTGACGCACGGAAGCTGGAGCGCTCATCCATGGCAGCGGCCATTCTACTTGGACTCTCCTTTTGCTGGATGCCAGCTCCCAGCACGGCGACTCTCGCTTTGCCCTGGCTTGTCATTCGATTGTTGGTTGCCTGGCAGGCGCTGAAGGAATTCCGCTCGGTTTGGGAGACACCACAGTTTTGCATCCTTGCTGCACGCTGTTTTCCTGCCATTGGAGCACTCTGGCTGGTCGCCAATCGGGCCAACTGGACGCCTTTTGGTTTTGATCCTCTGATTGTCCTACTAACGGGGGCGCACTTTCATCATGCGGGGTTCACGCTGCCACTAATCGCCGGGTTAAATGCCCAAAAATGTCCGGGATGCTGGACACGTTTTTCTTGTGTGGCCATCCTGATCGGGGTGCCTGTCGTGGCTATCGGGATCACCTGCACTCACTTTGGTCTGCTGGCTTTTGTGGAGCCCTTTGGTGTGACCCTTCTTGTCCTGGGTGCCTTGGGTGTGGCTCTTTCACAGCTGCGTTTGGCCACTCGGCCAGGCTTGTATTTTCCCCATCGCATCCTACATGCCGTCTCCGGTCTGGCATTGATCTGCTCCATGACTCTAGCTCTTGGCTTTGGACTCCGTCATCTCTGGCCCTGGGCTGCCCTCACGATGCCTCAGATGTGGACACTTCACGGTTCTTTGAATGTCTTCGGTTTTGGCCTGTGTGGATTGTTAGGTTGGCGTTTGATGGAACATCAGCGTGAATAGTCGCGGTGCAGATGTGTTACTTCTGCATATTTTGCGTGAATGAGTGATAAGGCATTCGTCGATTCCGCGTTTAGTGCAGCCCACTCTATGATGAAATCATTTGCTCTCGCATTCTCTTTCGCAGCCCTGTCACTGGCAGCTTTCACCTCCCTATCCGCGACGGAACCCAAGCTGATTGTCATGATCGCGGGCAAGCCATCGCACGGTCCTGGGCAGCATGAGCACAATGCGGGCATTCAGTTGCTAAAAAAATGCCTGGAGCAGGGCGCAGCTGATCAAGTGCAGGTTTTGCATCATCTGAATGGAGAGTGGCCTTCCCAAGAGGAGCTATCTAAAGCGGACTGCGTGGTGATCTACTCAGACGGTGGTGGTGGACATCCTGCTTTGCAGGAGGATCGCTTGACCCAGTTGGATAAGGAAATGAAGCGCGGCTGCGGTTTCCTGACCTTGCACTATGCCGTTGAGCCGATCATCGAAAAAGGCAACAAAGAATTCATCGACTGGATGGGTGGTGCTTTTGAGATCAATTGGAGCGTGAACCCACACTGGGATGCTAATTTTAAAGAATTCCCAGCACATCCAATCAGCAGTGGTGTGAAGCCGTTCACCACGAATGATGAGTGGTATTTCTACATGCGTTTCCGCCAGGGAATGCAGGGGGTGACGCCGATCCTGAGTGATGTGGCTCCTGAATCGACGATGAGCCGTCCAGACGGTCATCACAGCGGAAATCCTGCGGTGCGTGAGTCCGTCAAAAACAAAGAAAAACAACACGTAGCCTGGGCCGCAGAGCGTGAAGGCGGCGGTCGCGGCTTTGGCTTTACTGGCGGGCATTACCACAAAGGCTGGTCGAACAACGATCAGCGTAAACTCGTCCTTAACGCCATCCTTTGGACCGCCCATGTAGATGTGCCTGCCGCAGGTGTTGAGTCCAGCGTGACTGAGGCCGATATGCTAGCCAATCTGGATCTAAAACCCGGCCAAGGCTTGCCTGAGAAAGTGAAGAAACAGAAGTAACCTACTTCTGACACCCATCATGAACCGCCGTCGTTTCATTCAGCAAACTTCTGCGGGCCTGCTCGCCGCGAATGGAGTGTCTGCTCAGTCAGCAGCGCCTTTGATCAACAGCATCGAAAAGTTCACACTTAAACGCGGGCGTGATGGTAGCGGGCCTTCGTGGTTTCATCCGCGTCCGTGTCTGGTGCCGGGGAAGGATGGGCCGGTGGTGTTCATGACCATGCAGGAGATTCGCGGCTCAGACTTCTTCCTGCCAGTGCATTGGATGGAGTCGCGTGATCTGGGCAAGACGTGGTCAGAGCCGCAGCCCGTGCCTTCTTTGGGCCGCAACTCAGCGACGGATGATCGCGGTGATGAAAGTGTGTGCGATGTGGTGCCGCAGTTTCATCCGCAGAGCGGCAGCATACTGGCTCTTGGGCATAACGTGTTTTACAAAGACAAGAGTTTTGACCGCAAGCAGCCGCCACGCTGCCCAGTGTATGCGGTCTATAAAGATGGGCAGTGGTCGGAGCGGAAGCGCCTGATCTGGGACGATCCTCGTGGGGCCACGATCTACACCAACAACTGCGGCCAGCGTGAAGTGCTGGAGGATGGCAGCATCGCGCTTGTAATGTCCTTTGGAACCAAGACGACAAGCCGTTCGGCAGCAGGTGTGCGCTGCTCGTTTGATGGCGAAACACTGTCGATTCTGAAGGTGGGGCGTGAGATCAAACACGCGGCGGGTCGCGGTTTGCTAGAGCCATCGTTGGTGCGCTATCGCGGGAAGTTCTATGCAACGCTGCGTGCAGAAGACAATCGCGGTTACGTGGCCGCGAGTGATGATGGACTCGACTTTGCCGAGAAGCAGCCCTGGTGCTGGGATGACGGCACGCCGCTGGAGATGAGCACGACCCAGCAGCACTGGCTGCCGCACAGCGAGGCGCTGCATCTGGTCTATACACGAAAGGATCTGAGCAATGAGAAGGTGATCCGTTGGCGTTCGCCGCTGTTCATAGCACAGGTGGATTTGAAGACGCTGCGCCTCATCCGCGATACGGAGCGCGTGGTGATACCGATGTCAGGCGATGGCGTGAATGCTGCCGATGAGGTGCCGCTGATGGGCAATTTTCAAACGCTGAATGTAAGCGCGAATGAATCCTGGGTGACTGATGGCGAGATGCTGCCAAAGCACGGATTCAAAGGCGATCTGGTGCAGGGCAAGGTCCGCTGGAGCAGGCCGAATGGGTTGGTTTAATCAGCCACACAGGGAAGCATCATGGCGTCTTTCATGCCGTGCAGGATCTTTTTATCGGCAGGGCAGACGGTGGCTAACACGCCGCCGAGTTGTGTCTCTTCGCAGTCTTTGGGCATGAAGTAATAGGGGCAGAGACGGACACGGGATTTCATCATCACTGTGTCCTGGCGCTCCTCATTCCACGCAGGATGCTGCACGACTTTGGCGCGGTGAAATCGCTGCATGACATAGGGGCCTGTGGGGAAGCTAGCTAGGGCCTCGTCCAGCGCCGCAGCCCACTGTTCCTGAGAGAGATCGTGGCCAATGGAAACGCTTCTTGAGCCCCAGCCGACTTCGGAGAAGCCGCTGATTTTCAGAACCAATTCACGCTGCTTGCTGCCGAATCGCTTGGCTTCTTGCCAGGACTGAATGTACAATTTTAAGTGATCAGTGTTTAGTGCGGAGTGCCAGAAGTCTTGAAGCTGCGGCGACCAAAACAGGGCCAGCCAGAGCTTCTCCTCCAAATGGGACTTTAAAGGTGGAGTGAAGATGATCTCGCCACCTTGGGCCATTTTGATCATCTCATCGGCTAGCTCAACGTTTGCGAGATCGAAGAGTTCGAAGAATCGGTAGATACTCGATCCGATGAGTTCTGTGGGCGTCAGATTCCAGGGATTCATCACACTGCGTGGCAGGCCGCTAGAGCGTGCGTTGAGTGTGCTGATGAGCCATTCCATCTCAGGTTGGTAATCGCCAGATTCCCGTGAGATGAGAAGATCTTCATGCGGAAACGCAGCCGCAAATCCATCGATCATTCCCGTGGCACCACCGATAACGGATTGCCCCATGGTCGCGTACGTTTCATTCAACCAGCCCGTTAAACCGATGCCACCAGGCAGGGAATCCAGCTCTGAAATGCAGACGCCGTCCTCGGTGAGCACGAGATCTGGCCTGAGCACGCTGGGCAGGTCCTCCCGCCAGCGCTTGTGTCGGCTCAGAGCGATCACCCGCTCTGGCTTCCCCTGATCCAGCAGCCGAGCTACCCAGCCGATTTCCGGTTTTTCCAGGCTGTCAAAGTAGAGCTGATTGCAGCAGCGCTGAAACGCCCGCAGCGCCGGCCCCAGAGCCTCAATCAGCTCGACCGTCTCTTTTTCCAAGGCAAAAGCCTCCGGCGAAAGCACCCATTCCTTGTCACGAAACATCCCTTCCTCAGGAAAAGCGTGGCGGAGATGAGCGATGCGTTCAGCAGATGACATGGGCGGCCTTAGCAATGGCGCGCCACAGGAGCGGATCAACGCAAAGATGCGCTTTCGCGGATCACTCGTTGAAGTGACGGATCACGTATTCGGCGACCTTGCTGCCTAGATTCAGGCCTTCGCTACCAGCAGCATGAAAATGGATCCCCCCGTAGATGCGACTCATGGCGATCTCTTGGGCGCAGGCTCGAAAGGATGTGAAGCGGC
>JAPLUM010000279.1 GCA_026397605.1 Verrucomicrobiota bacterium
CCTACCGTCTGTGCCATTGAGTCCACCATCTACGTGCAGAGCTTTAAAACGGCGATTGTTTTAGGCACTGCCCGAGCTGCCTGCCTGATTGCCGCCGCAGAGCATGGACTTGCTATTTATGAATACGCGCCCCGTGAGGTCAAGCAGGCCGCAGTTGGCCGTGTGGCCGCGCAGAAAGATCAAGTGGCCTTCATGATCCGTGCCATGCTGCACCTGAAGGAGACACCGCCAGCCGATGCGGCAGATGCTTTGGCCGTAGGCATCGCCCATTTTCAAAACGCCGATGCAGGAGATGCACTGGGCAACTCAGCCAGACGAGTTTGATCCTGCAGTGAGCCTTTATTCATAGGGCTCGGGAAATTTTCTGTCTCAAATCTTTCTGACCCAAATCAGTGGCTCAAAAAACCAAGCGCCCGACGCATCCTATGGAAAATCGGGCGTGCTCCTGCCAAAAAGCAGCCTTTCGTGGACCACGCCTTGACGGCTCGTCTGTCTTGAAGCATGAACCCTTCTCTCATGAAAAAACCTGTAGTTCTGATTATCCGTGACGGCTGGGGCATTAACCCAGGTGGCAAAGCTGAAGCTGTGGCCAATGGCGATGCGACCCTGCTGGCCAAGACACCCTTCCACGATCATCTCTATAGCACCTACCCACGCGGCACCGTCAGCGCCAGTGGTGAAGATGTCGGCCTGCCAGAAGGTCAGATGGGAAATAGCGAAGTGGGCCATCTCAATCTCGGCGCAGGGCGCGTCGTTTATCAGGATCTCACCCGCATCAACAAAAGCATCCGCGATGGCGAACTGGCCACCATGCCTGTACTCGTGGAAGCCTTTGAAAAAGCCAAGGGCAAGCGCCTGCACTTTCTGGGACTCATCAGCGATGGCGGTGTGCATTCCCATCAGGATCACCTGGCCGCGCTCTGTGATGCAGCAAAAGCAGCGGGAGTCGAAGACCTCATGGTGCACGCCATCACCGATGGCAGAGACACCTCACCAACGGGCGGTGCCGCCTACATGGCAAAGCTGGAAAAAGACCTGACCCCTAGCGGAGCTAAAATCGCCACCGTCATCGGTCGCTACTACGCCATGGACCGCGATACCCGCTGGGAGCGCAACAAGCTGGCCTGGGACGCCATCGTGCTCGGCCGTGGTGAAGTCCGCAGCGACCTGCCCAGCGCGGCTGTGCAAGCCGCCTATCCAAGTGACCCGCGCGGAGACGAGTTCATGCAGCCCATGATTTTCAGCAATGCCAACGAGCAACGCATCCGCGATGGCGACGTCATTTTGTGGTTTAACTTCCGCGCTGACCGTGCCCGCCAGCTCAGTGAGGCATTCTTGAAGCCGGAGTTCGCCGGCTTTGACCGCGAGGTCACTCCGAAAACCCATTACTTCACCCTGACTGAATACGACGCCACTTACACCGACCTCGGAGCCAAGGTCATCTTCAGCACAGCCACCCTGGCCAACAATCTGGGACAAGTCGTCGCTGCAGCAGGCCTGACCCAGCTCCGCGCTGCCGAGACGGAGAAATACCCGCACGTCACCTTCTTTTTCAACAGCGGCGTCGAGGAGCCCAATGTCGGAGAAGATCGCTACCTGGCCATCAGTCCGAAGGAAGTGCCGACCTACGACAAAAAGCCCCAGATGAGCGCTCCCGACCTCACCTTTGAAGTGCTGCGTCGGCTTGATAAATATGACCTCGTCATCATGAACTATGCCAATCCCGACATGGTCGGCCACACCGGCATCGTGGAGGCAGGCGTGCATGCCTGTGAAACCATCGACTTCGGTGTAAAACTGATCGTGGAAAAAGTGCTGGAACTCGGCGGCAGTCTGTTCATCACCGCCGACCACGGTAACTGCGAGCAAATGCGCAACGCTGACGGCAGCCCGCACACCGCCCACACCACCAACCTCGTCCACGGTATCTACGTCGCCGCCGATGCTGCCAGCGTCACCGTGAAAAACGGCAAACTAGCCGACATCGCCCCTACCCTGCTGGACATGCTCGGCGTGGCAAAATCGGCTGAGATGACCGGCGAAAGTTTACTTGTGCATAAATAATCAAAGCCATATATTTCCACTCATGAATCAGGCCATCACTATCAAAGTCCCTGCTGAACTTTCCGAGTGGCTAGACACTGAAGCCAAACGCAGTGGTGTCTCCCAGGGAAAGTTTGTCCGAGATCAGTTATTGAAAGCCCGCTCTGAGACGCACAGCAAAAAATTCATGAAATTGGCAGGCACCGTCAAAGGACCCAAAAATCTGAGTCAGCGCAAAGGCTTCTCCAATGCATGAAGGGCATTGCCGATACAGGCTTTCTCGTTGCTTTTGCAAATCGAGGAGACTCCCATCATGACTGGGCTGTTGAAGTAGCTCGTAATGTCACTGAACCCTTGCTTACTTGTGAAGCTGTTTTAGCAGAAACTACATTTCATCTAGGAGACGCCACTTTGGTATTAAAAATGATTGAGCATGGGCTAGTGCGGCTTGCCTTTGAGGCAGGAGAGCACCTCCTGCAGCTCAAGGATCTAGCCAAGCGATATGCTGACCGTTCACCTGATTTTGCTGACCTGTGCCTTGTCAGGATGAGTGAGTTATACCCGAAGCACTCGGTCATCACTGTTGATAGCGACTTTCTTGTTTATCGGCGTAATAAACGCGAGGTCATTCCTCTCATTTCTCCGCCTGTGGAATGATTCGCCTCCTTTTCCTCTGCTCCCGCAATCACTGGCGAAGTCCGACGGCAGAGGCGGTGTATCGGGATGATCCACGGGTGGAGGTGGCGTCTGCGGGTGTGAGCAGTGCGGCACGCCGGAAGGTGACGGAAAAAATGTTGCTGCGTGCGGAGCTCATCTTTGTCATGGAGCATTGGCAGAAGAAACGACTGCGTGAGGATTTCCCAGAGATCTATTCAGACCTGAATGTGGAGGTTCTAGATATTCCTGATGACTACGAATTCATGGATCCAGCTCTGATTGAACTAGTCCGTGAGCGGGTCGAACCATTTCTTCATTCGAATTAAACTGAATGGTTGAGCTACTTGCAAAACCCACGTCCTTCACGTTCTGGCGAACGAGCCTACGAGCCGCGATGTAGGCGTCCCGCACGCGCGACCAGAATGCGAGGTTTTGCAAGAGGCTCGGTTTAGACAGCTGCGACCGGCTTCGCAACGCCTGATCCCCCAGATCCTAAAGAATCGGATATTGGAAAAGCAGTGAGTTTATCTATTTCGATTCAATCTGGAAAACCCAGTTCATAATTACCAAATATGAATTATTAATAAATACTAATCATAAATTTTTAGTATTTCAATAAAATAACTTGCCCATAAACCAACATGACTCATTATTTCCAGAATTGACACTAAGTTTCGAGAATCCCCTCATTTCTGAACGAACCCCTGCCCTCTGATCTCATGAAATCCCTCCTCATCGTTAGTCTAGCTGCTGCTGTCCTCGGGCAATCCGTCTTTGCCGCCGATCTCGTTAAGTATGATTTCAATAACATCCAGAGCGTTGGCTCGCCCAACAACCCGAGTGCTTTTTGCCCATGCGTGCTGCCAACGGATCTGTACGCATGCTGTCTGACGCCAGACTTTCTCACCACGGGTGGACCGGACGGTAGTGCTTTCCGCAGCTACTCGGCTTGGGACATGACTCAGTTTGATCCCGCAGTTTATTTCAATCGCGACGAGCTCTATCAGTGGCCTGCGACACTTTCTTTTACAGTCACGCCTGAAGCACAGAGCCTCGGTGCGATCACTGGGTTTAACGTGGATCTGAAAAGAGCCGATGCTCAATCACCCGATACCATCATGGCCTCCATCTTCTGGGAAGATGCGTCAGGGATCGTGCAAAACAGAAACAGTGGCGCGATCAACATCGCCGCCTACACCTCGTGGACGAATTTGAGTTTTACAGACACCTTTGGCACAGCCCCCCTTCCGACAGGCCTGGATTTTGGCGGAGAAACCTTCCGTATCGAGCTCTACGCCTGGGGTGGCAGCGGTTCTCTTCAATTAGACAATGTGACGCTTATTGGTGATTGCGCGCCAGTGCCTGAGCCTGCTGCTGCCCTTCTTTTGGGAGTGACAGGCATGCTCTTCGGCTTCCGCCGCCGCCGCCTAGTTTAGCCTAGCCTGAAAACTAGTGAGTTGCGGAAAAGGCAGGCAGCCGCCACAGTTGTGGCCCACCATTCCTGCCTCATGACTTTCCGCGCGATTCTCGCTGCCCTACTCACACTTTCCATCAGCTCTCCTGCTGCGGTAACGGGCGAATCATGGGGAATGACTGATTCAGGCACGCCGGTCCAGTTGTTCACGCTAACAAACGCCAAGGGAATCGTGGCCCAGGTCACCAATTACGGAGGCATCATCGTCAGCCTGAAGGTTCCTGACAAGGCAGGTCAAATAGCAGATGTTGTTCTAGGTTTTGATACCTTAGCGCCTTATTTGGGCAAACACCCGCACTTTGGCTGTCTCACTGGTCGCTATGCCAACCGCATCGGTGGAGCTAACTTCACTCTGGATGAGGTGGTATACCAGGTGACGGCAAACTCTGGTAAAAATCACATTCACGGTGGTAAGGCAAACTTTGCCACGGTCGTCTGGAAAGCCACGATCCTTGGCGCACAAAACGCTCTGGAACTGCGCTACACCAGTGCGGACGGAGAAGAGGGCTTCCCAGGTAAACTCGACTGTGTGGTGACCTACGCACTCACTGAAACGAACGAGCTGCAAATCAAGTATCAGGCCACAACCGATAAGCCAACCATCGTCAATCTCACCAACCACAGCTACTTTAATCTGGCAGGTGAAGGCAGCGGCGATGTACTGGGGCATGAGCTCATGATCCCCGCTGAAAAGTTCACCGCTACGGATGATGCGCTTATCCCGACAGGCGAGCTGGAATCCGTGCTAGGCACCGCGCTAGACTTCAGCACGCCGCATCTGATCGGAGAGCGGATCGAGTCTTCTTTTAAACCTATCCTCCAGGGCAAAGGGTACGATCATAACTATGTGCTGAAAGGTCAGGGCATGAAACTAGCTGCCCGTGCCAAAGACCCAAAAAGCGGACGTGTCATGGAGGTCTTCACCACAGAGCCCGGCGTGCAGCTCTACACCAGCAATCATCTCAAAAGCGTGGCTGGCAAGAACGGACATGTTTATCAAAAGAGGCATGGCTTTTGCCTGGAAACGCAAAAGTTCCCCGACAGCCCAAACAAGCCTCAATTTCCCTCCGCAGTCTTGCGGCCTGGTGAAACTTACCTGCACCAGACGACCTTTACTTTTTCTGCCGAGTGACCGCACGAATCTATCTCCCCGCTGACCTAAAACCCACTGTTAAATCCTTTGTTCAGGAGCAGGACTTCGCGGCACGCCAGTATCGTGGTAAACGGGACAACCAAGAGGATTACTATGCTTTTGCGGATGCTGCAGATGAGCATGAAGGCTCGCTAGAGCGCATCCTGCTGGTCGTCGGCGATGGCCTTGGAGCTCATGCAGGCGGTAGTGTGGCAAGTTACATCGGCGTCAACGCTTTTGTCCGTGCCTATCATGAGCATCCAGGCAGCACCAGTTGGCGTCTGCGAACAGCTCTAGACACAGCCAATGACACGCTAGGCTACATCACTTCAAAAATGCCATCGGTTGCTCCGCCAATGGGGACGACCATGCTGTCGGTCATTGCTTCCAATCATCACATCGAGTGGATCAGTGTCGGTGACTCACCGCTGTTTCTTTATCGTGAAGGCACGCTACATCGTCTCAATGCAGACCACTCACTAACTCCGATCCTGGAAGAGCGCGTCAGACAGGGCCACATGACCGCTGAAGAAGCAGCCGTGCATCCTGATCGGCACACACTGCAAAGTGCTCTCTTGGGTTACCCAATGGCACTGATCGACTTCCCCAAAGAACCGGTGCCCGTGAAAACAGGTGACATCATCATTGCTGCGAGTGATGGCATTTTCACCCTATCCGATAAGGCCTTGGAAGAACTGCTGGGCTTTGGCCGCCACACCACCGCCGATAAGATCACCGACGCCATCCTCTTTGCGATCCGTCGTATCAATTACGAACGGCAGGACAATGCCACCATTGGTGTCATCAAGATCCCCTGATCAACTCATGAGCACAGGACTGTCGATCACATCACGCTGATCACGGATGTGCTTAGCTGCACGAATCACCTCGTCTGCCGCAAATAGCACCTCATCTGGAGAGTTCATTTGGGACAAAGAAAACCTCAGCGTGCTGCTGGCATGAGCCGCATCATAACCGAGTGCCTCAAGCACATGAGAAGGGTGTAAAGAAGCGGTGTGACAGGCCGACCCGCCTGAACAGGCAATGCCGCGCTGATCCAATAATATCAGCATTCCAGCCGCATCCACACCCGGCAGGCAGACACTCGTTGTGTTAGGCAATCTTGGAGCCGAGACGCCGTGAATGATGGCCGTGGGCCAGCCCTGCATGAGTTTTTTCTCAAAGGCATCCCGCATCACGGAAAGATCGACCGGTGATTTCAAATCCACCAATTCCGCGGCCTTGCCCATGGCAACAATGCCGGGTACATTTTCGGTACCACTACGCCGATCAGACTCCTGACCACCGCCGATCAGAAGCGGACGGAACGGCACACGCCGACTGACAAACAAAGCCCCGCAACCCTTGACCCCATACATTTTATGGGCGCTTAGACTGAGGTAATCCGCCTGAAGATTGACGACATCTATCGGCAGCTTTCCCGCCATCTGAACGGCATCCACATGTACCAAAGCACCTGCGGCATGAGCTAGGGAAACGATCTCAGCCATCGGTGAAATCACGCCCGTCTCGTTATTCGCCCAAATCATGGAGACCAAGGCGGTCTGCCCAAGTTCCAACGCCGCTTTCAGCAGATCCAACTTCACCAACCCATCCGCATCGACAGGAATGCGTTTGACCCGACCACCCTGACGCTCCCAGCGCTCAGCCCCGTCCATCACGGCGGCATGTTCCACGGCACTGATGATAAGCAGCGGACGCTCAGGCCATTCCTGCTGAGCAAAGTGTAGGACGCTGTTGATACTCTCCGTCGCGCCGCTGGTAAAGACGATCTCTTGGGCGTCAGCCCCGACCATCGCCGCCACCTGTCGCCGCGCCTTTTCCACAGCCCGGCGTGCGCGCCGCCCAGCCTCATGACTCGCCGAAGGATTCCCCCAATGCTGGGTCAAAAAAGGCAGCATCGCCTCCACTACCCGCGCATCTACCGGCGTCGTTGCATTGGCATCCAGATAGCATGACATCGATTTATGTTTGTCAGCAGAAGATGGCGCAGGCCTATCCTCCATGGCGGCGCGCAAGGCCTGCACCATTCGAGTCAGCTCAGACTCCGTCACTGACAAGGGTGGCATCAGAACCAGAGTATCCTGCACAGGGCGCGTCAGCAGACCGTGCTGCCAAGCAGCCAGACAAACTTTGGCTCCGCGCATCTCTTCAGGCGCATAGGGGCCGATCTCAATCCCAGCCATCAGGCCACATTGGCGAATCTCCATGACCTGCGGCAGATCACGCAATTCGTCCAAAAGCTTGGTCAACAAGGCGATCTTCGCCGGCAAAAGCTGCATCACAGACTCCTCACGAAACACTCGCAAGCTGCCCAGAGCAGCCGCACAGCCCAACTGATTGGCCGTGTAGCTGTGCCCATAATAAAAGGCCCGCCCGGCCCCCAGAAAGCCCTCAAACACACGCTCAGTGGTCATGGTTGCCGCCAAAGGCAGATAGCCACCAGTCAGACCTTTGGCCAAACACAAAAAGTCCGGCACCACGCCCTCTTGCTGACAGGCAAACATCGTACCCGTGCGGCCAAACCCGGTCATGACCTCATCCAAAATGAGGAAGATGTCCCGCTCACGACACCACGCACTCAGCTGGGCCAGCATGCCCTTTGGCCAGAGACGCATGCCTGCACTGCCCTGGATGAGTGGTTCAATAATCACTGCGGCCAGGCGTGAAGTCTGCTCAGCAGTTAAAAGCTCAAGCGCGGCGAAATTAGGCACACGCTGCACGCGATACCCAAAGTCATTGCCACTACCTTTGAAAATGGGGATCCCACCCACACTCGCAGCGCCTAAAGTGTCCCCATGGTAGGCGCGATCAAAAGCCAGAATCGTGTCCCGTTCAGCGTGATTATTCTGTTTCCAAAACTGCAGCGCCATGCGCATTGCAGATTCAATGGCCGTAGATCCATTGTCAGAAAAAAACACTCGGCTTAGAGCACTGCCCGGCAGCAGATCCACCAGCTGCTTCCCCAGCTCCACCGCAGGCTCATGCGTGAACCCCAAAAACGACGTATGTGCCACACGATCTAGCTGCGCATGGATCGCCGCCGTGATGGTTGGGTGAGCATGTCCGTGGATGTTTGTCCAAATGCTGCTGTTGCCATCGAGATACTCATTTCCATGCTGATCCTTAAGTGTGCAGCCCTGGCCAGAGACCAGCATCAGCGGCTCATGCTCCTCCGCGCACCAGGCCTGCATCGGCGTGAAGGGATGCCAAAGATGGCGCTTTTCGAGTTGGATCAAATCAGTCATTGCTGGCACAGAAGCCCTAGCCTTAGCACGCCCAGCAGCAAGACTCCAGCAATCCCTTGCAGACCAGTTGCAAGCCTCCACGCCACGAGCTAGATCAGACAGGCATGACAATCCTCCACTCGCTCCAAGAACTCAGCACCGTTCCAGGTCCTGTTGCCTTGGCCATTGGGGTCTTTGATGGCCTGCATCTCGGACACCAGGAAGTCATCCGCGCCGCCCAGGAGCACGCAGCCCAGCACCAGGGCACCGCCGTCGTGATGTCCTTTGAGCCGCACCCATTGCGCATCCTGCGCCCAGCTGCCGCACCAAAGATGCTTTGTGGACTGTCCTATCAAATGCAGCTCCTGGAGCGGATGGGCATCTCCACAGCGCTCCTTTGCCCGTTCACCCCAGAAACCGCCGACACCCCTGCGGAGGCTTTCATGGACCAGCTCGTGACGCATTGTCATCCCTTGGGCTGCATCTCCGTCGGCTACACTTGGACCTTTGGAAAAGACCGTGGAGGCGATATCCACCTGCTCATGGATCAGGGGCAGCAGCACAGCTTCGCCGTTTATGGCATGCCCCCGATCCGCGAAGACGGCGTCATCGTCAGCAGCACCCTCATCCGCGATGCCGTCGGCTCAGGGGATCTCGTCAAAGCCAGCCGCCTGCTCGGGCGCAAATACGCCCTCTATGGTCAGGTCAAACAAGGCCGCCAGCTCGCTCGGCAACTCGGTTTTCCCACCGCCAATGTCCGCCCAGAGGCCGAACTACTGCCGCCCTTTGGCGTCTATACCGTCGAAGTCGAGATCGCAGGCTATTTGGAAAAAGGCATCGCCAATCTCGGCGTCCGCCCCACCGTTGAGAACGAAGGCGTGGCTCCTTCCCTCGAAGTCCATCTTTTCGACTGGAGCGGCGATCTCTATGGCCAAAATCTAGAAGTCCGCCTCGGCCACTTCCTCCGTCCCGAGCAAAAATTCGCTGGGATCGAAGCACTGAAGCAGCAAATCGCCGAAGATATACAAGCCGCGCGGCAACTCCAAACTCGTAAATCATAAATCATAAATCCCAACTCCCCTCCCCTGCCGCTTGACCCTCCCCCTGCACGGGGTTACAGACTGCGCCCCCGACCTGCCCTGCCAAACTGATGTCTATCGAACGCACCCGCAATTTCTCCATCATCGCTCACATCGATCATGGGAAGACCACACTCTCTGACCGCC
This sequence comes from Verrucomicrobiota bacterium, assembly GCA_026397605.1. GTDB lineage: Bacteria > Verrucomicrobiota > Verrucomicrobiia > Verrucomicrobiales > Verrucomicrobiaceae > Prosthecobacter. The sequence continues at coordinate 9,781 of JAPLUM010000279.1, forward strand.
TGCTAGAGGCCACCCAGACCATCACCGTGCGCCAGCAGCAGGATCAGCTCCTCGACAGCATGGATCTGGAGCGCGAGCGCGGCATCACCATCAAAGCGCACCCCGTGTGCATGAACTACAAGGCCAAAGACGGCCTCATTTATAAGCTCAACCTGCTGGACACCCCTGGGCACGTCGATTTCAGCTATGAAGTCAGCCGCTCCCTCGCCGCCTGTGAAGGTGCCCTGCTGCTGGTGGATGCCTCTCAGGGCGTGGAAGCCCAGACCGTGGCCAATCTGAACCTGGCCATGCAGCAGAACCTGCGCGTGATCCCAATCATCAATAAGATCGACCTACCCAGCGCCGATCTGGAGAAGGTGAAAAAGCAGCTAGAGGAAATTCTCCAGCTACCGTCAGACGAAGCCGTGCCCGCCAGTGCCAAGATGGGCATCGGCATCATCGACATCTTAGAAGCCGTCGTGGCCCTCATCCCACCGCCGACCGATCCCGGAGACGGCTACCTACGCGCCTCCGTCTTCGACAGCATTTTTGATCCCTATCGCGGCGTCGTCAGTTACATCCGCGTCATCTCAGGCACCATCATACGCGGTCAAAAAGTCCGCCTCATGGCCTCCGGGAACGACTCTGAAATCAAAGACCTTGGCACATTCAGGCCAAAAATGGTTCCTTGCGATAAGCTGGAAGCAGGAGACGTGGGCTACATCATCGCCAACGTCAAAACCACTGCCGATGTGAAGATCGGTGACACGCTCACCGAGTCCCGTAAGCCCGCTCCAGAACCCCTGCCCGGCTTCAAAGAGATCCACCCTCTCGTCTTCAGCGGCATCTACCCCGTCAGCACAGACGACTTTGAGGCCTTGAAGCTGGCCGTTGGCAAGCTCCAGATCAATGACGCCGCCTTTACCTTCATGGCAGAAAGCTCTGCCGCGCTTGGC
>JAPLUM010000381.1 GCA_026397605.1 Verrucomicrobiota bacterium
GCTGGATATGCTCCATGAAGTGCTAGGCTCTAAGTTCACCCCTGAAGTCAAAGAAGCCTGGGTGGCTCTTTATGGAGCTGTGGAGACCACCATGAAGCGCGGTGCAGCGGAAGTGACTGAACAATCTTCAGTGCTGGCCTAGATTCCCCATCCTCTCTCCTATGAAACTCATCCAGAAATCCCACGCGCTGATCCGCGCTGAGCTAGAGTCGGCTCCTGCACTGAAACGATTTGGCACAGGCTGGATCAGTGGGGTGCTTGGGCTGAGCTTAGGACTTGGCGCGCTTGGATTGGTGCTGGCTCTGCGTTTCCCTGGCATCTTCAGTGCTGCGGAGCTGACTCCCATGCAGGGGAAGTCGTGGTTTAGGATGATTTTAATGGGGCTCCTGCTCATCGCCTTTCTCAGTTCTCTGCTGAGCTTGATTTTGCGGGAGTCGAAGACACTCGGCACCACAGGGCTCATTATCACCCTGCTGGCTTCGGCCCTAGGCGGCTGCCTGGCCACTCCGGTTATAGGTGATTATACCCCGTTGTATCTGGGGCTGGATTTCTTTGTGCTCAATGTGCTCTTCACTGGCCTGCTATTCATTCCTCTGGAGACGATTTTTCCAAAACATGCCAAGCAGGCACTCTTCCGTGCGGAATGGCGTGAAGACATTTTTTATTATCTGATTAGTAGCATGTTGGTCCAGGTCATCACCTGGCTTAGCTTCGGCCCAGCGCGCACGCTTTTTGCCATGACCAACTGGGGGCACTTTCGTGATTGGGTGGCTTCCTTACCACTCATCATTCAAGTCATCGCCATCATGTTCTTGACTGATTTGGTGCAGTATTGGGTTCATCGTGCTTTTCACCGCGTGCCCATGCTCTGGCGCTTCCACGCCGTGCACCATTCTGCACAATCCATGGACTGGATGGCAGGCGCAAGAATGCATTTTTTAGAAATCCTGGCACTGCGCGGCACCACGGTCTTTCCCATGATGCTGCTAGGCTTTCATCAGACGGCCGTCGGCATCTACATCTTCCTAGTCTATCTCTGGTCCACCTTCATCCATGCCAACATTGGTTGGCGTCTGAAATGGATGGAAAAGGTGCTGGTCACACCGCGCTTTCATCATTGGCATCATGGGATCGAAAAAGAAGCCATTGATGTGAATTTCTCCATTCACTTCCCACTCATTGATCGCCTGTTTGGCACACATCACATGCCTGAAGAGCGCTGGCCTGAGGGTTACGGCATCGGCGGCCACCCAGTACCTCAGGGCTACCTTCAGCAGCTTCTGCACCCCTTTCTGAGAAAATAAGGCCACCTGCGGAAGATTCAGCCCTGCTCACTTTTGCCGCTGACTGCACAGGGCCTCCACGGCCATCAAGGTGGCGGCGCTGCGGTTCTCGATGCCCATTTTCTGGAAGCAGACGCTGACATGTTGCTTCACGGTGCGTTCACTCATGCCCAGCAGGATGGCGATGTCGGAATTGCCCTTTCCTTGTGCTACCCAGGCCAGCACTTCAGCTTCCCTGGCGGTAAGGCCGAATGCGGTCTGAAACGGAGCAAAGTTTTCAAAATCAGGCGCAAAGGTTCCCGCTTCCTGGATGACCTCCTGCACAGCATTGGAGCGCTCCAGTCGTGACCTCACTGCGGCCATGAGTTCATCATGAACCACCGGTTTGGTGAGGTAATCATCTGCACCTAGATTCATGCCCACACGCAGGTCGTTGCGGTCGCTCTTCGCAGTGAGAAAAATGAATGGCGTGGTGGCAAAGCTGGGATCTTGCCGCAGTTCCTGGATGACTCCATGGCCGTCCAACTCAGGCATCATCACGTCACAGAGAATCAGATCTGGCTTTTCAGCCCGTGCCGTCGTGACACCCTCCCGCCCATTCGCTGCCGTACATACGGCGAAGCCTTCCATTTCCAAGATGAAAGCGATATTCTTCCGCATGGCGGCTTGGTCTTCGATAATGAGGATCTTCTTCATAACGTTTACATTTCTAGCTCCATTTTCAGAGAGCGGTATTGGACAAAAGTAGGATACGACTTTTTTTGAGTTTGCCTAGACATCTCTAAACAAACGAAGCACTAAAAGCCAAACACCGGCAGCCGCACGATGAAGGTAGTGCCTTTGCCGACCTCGGACTGTACATCAATGCTGCCGCTGTGGATGTCCACGCAGCGTTTCACGATGACCAGCCCCAGGCCAGTGCCAGGAATGTCGCCGACGTTGGTAGCGCGGTGAAAGGCTTCAAAGAGATGGGGACGATCTATTTCAGGGATGCCGATGCCGTGGTCTTCGACTTCGCAAACGACATCGTTCCCATCGCGTCGGATGCGCATGAGCACTGTGCTGCCGTTTGGTGAATACTTCACGGCATTGGTGATGAGGTTTCCCAATATGTGGCGGATGAGGGCTTCATCACCGCGGACTTCTTTTAGGCCTGGCTCACAATGAAGCACGATCTGGCAGCGGCGACTCGTGGCAGAGAGAGATTCATCAATCAGCTTGCCTGCAAGACCTGCGAAATCGAACAGCACCGGACGGAAGCCCAGTTTGCCCGCTTCCACTCGGCCAAGCATGAGCACTTGCTCCATCAGATCTGCCATCCCGCGTGTGGCATCGTGGATCTCGTTGCAGAGTTCTTGCCGACGTTCAGGGGTGAGTTTGGCATCAAAGTGACGCATGATTTCTACCGCTGACATGGTGACGCCCAGTGGGGTGCGAAACTCGTGACTGACGGTGGCGACAAAGCGTGACTTCAGCTCACCCAGCTCCCGCTCTTGCTCGAGTGCCTTGCTCAGATCGGTTTGCGCCTGGCGCAGTTCGCTGGTGCGCTCGTTGACCTTGTGCTCGAGCAGTGCTGCGCCCTCGGTCTTACTGCGATTGGATCTGCGCAGTGCGACAATCCAGCCACTGAACAAGGCGAGAAGGGCCAAGCCACCGCCGCCGTAGATCCAGAAACGGTTGTTGATGATCTCTGACGAGAGGCCGAGTGACTTCGCATCAGTTGGAGACAATAGTCGTAGCCGCCGAGGTGTCTGTTCTGTGGCGCGCTCCACCACGGCCTGAAGGAGCACATCATCCGTCGGTTTTAGGGTATCAAAGGGATGCAGCACCCCGCTCTCATGCACGAAGGTGAGCTTGGTGCCATCCCCCTTCAGCAGCATCGTGGTCCGCCACTCGCCTGCGCCCAGGGGCGCTACTTGCCAGGTGAGTAGGCGTCCGCGCACCTCCACCAATTCGTTCGTGTGCTCACCCTTGGCGATGCGAGTGAGGGTTGTGGCCACGGGTGGCTGTGGATCCTCATGACCCAGCACACGCGCCGCACAACAAACCAAATCGTAGCCCGCGAAGGCAACGTCATTCTCGGCTCGAATGGGCCAGCCCATTACTTCGAGTTTGTCACCACGTTTGGGTGATGGTGGAGGTCCGTAGTCGGCAAAAGGTGTGCCTCTGCTGCTTCCCCAGGTCGGCTGAAGTTTCACACGCAGTGCCGTATCCGCGCTCCGCAGGAAGATGGTGAAAGGGGGCGCGAACCCGATGACCTGTCCGGTGATCTTGGTGGGAACGCCGAGAGGCACACGATCACTCGCAATGTCGGCAGGGTTGCCTTCAGGCACAGCGAAGGGGTCTTCGGTACCAGGTTCCAAGACTTCAAAGTGAGCTGGGCTGGGAATGTAATACGACGTGACACTGTTTCTGTGAACGGCGACACCTGTGAAGCGCACCTTAGCTCCGTGGAGATCCGAGGGGAATGCCTCTGTCACAGGAGTGGGCACATGGATGGTCACGTAGCCATGCGGTCCCCAAACATTGTAGATGATGAGATCACCGGAGCGCGACCAGCAAAAAACCCTGGCTTCTAGCGTGATCCAGTTATCCGTGTAGCGCCCAGCTTTCATCGTATCCAAATCCACTTTTTCCGGCGGTGCGATGCTGCCTTTGCCGATCACACGTACATCGCCAAAGTTCAGTGCGTATGGGAGAACGGATGAGCTGCCGACGAACTCGACTTCGTCACCGGGACTTAGCACTGGCCATGGACCTGTATCCGCCAGCTCGTCCCTGCTCTCTGGCTGACGCTCCCAGGGAGATTGGAGCGCATTGAATTGTGCGCCACCGTCCCCACGCAGATACACCTGAAAGTTATTCTGCGCGGCGACCACACCGCGCACCTTGACCCGCATTCCGGGCTCCAAGGTTCGCGCATTCACTTCCTTGATGGAGACCAACGGTGCATCAAACGCGCTGCCTCCGCCGGGTGTTAGGATTTCAAGCTGTGCAGGCGATGGCACGATGAGCGCTCCAAAGGCGTTGTGCGTGTTCACTCCCGCATTGATGCCAGTGAGGCGCACCTTCGCGCGCATCAGTTTGGACAACCATTCAGGTCGCCCGTTGGCGCGCAGGGTGAAGGTGGTCCAGGTCGTATCGCCCGCGATGCAACCAGTCACTTCATTCGTGGAGGGGCAAAATTTCCAACGCAACACGAAGCCCTCCACGCTCACCCATCGCTCGAAGTGTTTGAAGCTATTCAGCTCTGCGAGCGTGAGCTTGGTGGGCTCGGGCAGCTTGCCTTTGCTTACCACGCGCACGGCATCCGCCAGCACGCGCGGATGGGAAAATCCGGCCACGGTGAAGTTCATCGTTTTGCCCTCCACCTCCACGTCATCGCTCAGCGTCGGGCAGGCAATGCCAGATGACAACACCACGCCAATGCCTTCCGCGCCGTCGTTGATGGTAAAGCTCTTCTTCTCCACGCCGACCTCGGTCACCACGCCACGGAGCTTGACCATGCGCGGGCTGGTGCCAGCTTCCTTTCCGTTCAAAGCTGTAACGTCATGGATTCGCTCCATCTCCTGCCCGCGCGCTGCTGGCGCGATCATACCCAGCAGGGCGGAAAGGAGAATACACAAGACGTGGCGGTTCATGAATGATTGGAAATTAACACGAACTCCATCCTGACCGGTATCGTACGAAAGTCCAATAGCGCCATTTCAAACAACGCAAAATCAAGGCTTCCAGCGTGGCTTATCCGACTAAAGTTCTAGAACTTTAGTACAATACCGCGATTCGCAGATCGGGTCCATGATCGTGTCGTCATTCACAACAACGACACAGCATCATGAATCTAAAACACACCCTCATCCTTACACTGAGCCTGCTCAGTCTCTCCGCCGCACATGCGGCGGCGCCCACCAACGACAGCTCAGCGAAGGCTATCAACTTGCCCACCGGCTTCAACACCCTGCCGGCGGTTGATCTCACCACGGCTACCGCTGCCACGACAGACCCGCTCATCAGCGGCGTCAGCGCTGGCAAGACGGTCTGGTATAAAGTCACGCCCCCTTCCACTCAGATTGAGCAGACCTACTCTGTGGACATCGAAAGCACGACGGGCGCAGGCACGGTCCTTGATTGCAAGTTGCTGGATGCGGACAATCCCTTCACTGCCGTG
>JAPLUM010000638.1 GCA_026397605.1 Verrucomicrobiota bacterium
ACAGCCAAGGGCGTTGTTGACCTTGATAAAGAGGTCATCCACGCAGTAGGGCTTGCTGAGAAAACTATGACTACCAGCATCCTCAAGAGGCTGCCTCAGATGCAGATCTGTATCTCCTGAAATGAAGATTACCGGTGCCATGACTCTGCGCTTTTGAAGCTCCTGCACTACCTGCGGACCACTGATTCCAATCATGCAGACATCGAGTAGAATGCAGTTTGGCACAGCACTCGCCAGGGATGCCAAAAATTCCTCGCCGGACTGAAAATACTGAATCCTAAAGCCCAAAGCTTCAAGCAAACGGGCCAGCGACAGCCCAACCAAGACGTCATCATCAACGATGGCAATGAACGGTGAAGGCGCGCGGAGGTGCATAATTGAATGATCATTTACCAAAAAGCTCGCAACAAGGCAATGCTGATGTCATGCAGGTTTCTCAAAACTACTTACCGTATCAAGCCTTCCCGACTCAGACGACTGATCATGGTGACGAGGTCTGGGAGGGAACCTGCCTGCATCTTCGCCATCACGCGGCCACGATGGATTTTGATGGTTTTTTCACTGGCTCCGAGCTGCGCTGCCACCTGTTTATTCAGCAGGCCGGTCACGACGAGTGCGCAGACTTCACGCTCTCGGGCGGAGAGTGTTCGGTAGCGCTGCAGGAAGGCTTTGCACTCCATCTGAACCAGATGCCGTGCGTGGCTTTTCATGAGTGCCTGATTCACTGCGCTGAGAAGCACGGTGTCTTCGACAGGCTTGGAGAGAAAGTCCACCGCACCGGATTTCACCGCCTCCACACATTGGTCGATGCGACCATGCGCAGTAAGGAAAATGATCCCAAGGGGGCTTTGGCGTCCAAGGATCTGACGCTGAAGTTCCAGCCCATTGAACTCAGGCATATGCATGTCTAGGATGGCACAGCCGGGGGAATCCAGCATCGCAGAACACAGAAAATCCGCAGGGGACTGAAATGGACATACCCGGTAACCATGTGCCTGCAGAAGCCGTGCGAGCGCACGCAGGATGGCGGCATCATCATCAACGACATAGACCTCAGGAAGTTCAGTGATCATAAGGATGAATCGGAGAGGGGCGGAAGCTCGATGCCCCAGGTGATCTTATCTGGAAGTTCCTTGCTGACGAAAAGCCGCCCGCCCCAAGGCTGTAATTGGAGTGGAATCGATGGGCCTTTCCCTTCCAAGAGAGTCTGAGCGCGGGCTTGGAAACCTATCTTAACATACCCCTCGGTGAGTTCTGTCCATATGCAAATTTGCCGCAGATCGGCGGGCGCTGTTTCCAGAGCTTGGAAGAAATCAAGTGCCAAGGCGATGACGGCCCGAGTGAGCAGCGCGGGCGAAATCCGCAGGGCCGGAAGCGAGAGCCCCAGGTTAGTGTTCAGCCGCATTTTGCGACGAACACTCTCCCCAGATAGCAGCCCTAGCGCGCTTGTGACGGTCTTGTTCACATTCAGCCCAGAAATGTCATCCCTACCCAGTCCGAGATAGGTACCCAGGCCCTGCAAGAGCGTCTTGAGTCGGTCCACCTCATGGATAATATCCTTCAGGCTCTCCTCGATAATGGGCTGCCCCGAAGGCTCGCTTTTACGGAAGAGTTTGAGTGCAGCTTGGGCATTAAACAAGATCGCAGACACGGGCTGGCGGAGATCGTGCAACAGCGCATAAGAGAATTCTACAGATACCCCGACGAGACCATCGAGACTCTGGGAGGCCTCATCACGACTGATGCATAGCATCTTCAAAGTTTCATAAGAAGGGGCTGGGTCGTCCTGAGGCATAAAAGCGGATTATCAGGAAGCCTGCACCTCGTCAACGAGTGATTAGTGCGGAACCCAATCTTCATCATCTCCCATTAGTGGACAGAACAACAATGGAAATAGGACCATGGTCCTATAGAAGTCTTGGAGGGTAGGTAATATGGTACACTAACATATTACCATACCAGCCCACACGTTCGATTCGAATGCCCAATCCTCTCTTCATCATGTTCTTTAGCCTGCTGGGATACGCTCTAGTCGCGTGGTTCATGGTCAGTCACTCGTTGTCCAGGAGGATGCGGTTTTTACTGCTTCTTTTACCTCTCGTGCCAGGTCTTTGGGGTGTCATTCAGATGGGTGCTACACTGCAAACGCAGTCGAAATCAGAAGTGGCCACGTCATTAATCACAGGCTCCAGTCTGATCGCCGCGATCACGATACTGTTTTGCACGGCCCTGATTGCCGTCTTCACTTCGCTGCTGCAACACAGCCGGAAGCGGGAGCAATTAATGGCGGCGATGGCGGCTGAGTCGCGTTTTGAAGAAGCGCAGTTAAACCTCCTCGTGAGTTCGGTCTCAGGAGTCTTGTGGCAGCGCTCCCCGAAAAACTGGCACTATCTAAGTCTGAGCCCGCAGGCGGAAGGCTTTCTGGGTTACAAGGAATGGGAATGGATGTCGGACAGGACGTTTTTCCGCGAGCGTATTTACGCCCAGGATCTGGCACGCGTGGAATCGGCCTGGAAGAACTCCGTAACCGAAGTGAAGCGCTATCAAGTGGAGTTTCGATTCCAAAAAAAAGATGGAAGCTACACCATGCTGTGCGAAGACGGAGTCACCCTACTGGACGCCACCGGAAAGCTAACCACATGTGGAGTGATGAAGGACATCTCTCAACGCCACGCCCAGTCGGAGCTGCAAAATCGTCTGCACAAACAGCAGGTCGATGCCGCCCATGAAGCCGGCAAGTCTGAGATCGCGAAGAGCGTGCTGCATAACATTGGCAATGTGCTCACCAGCCTAAATGTGAGTGCCAAACTTCATGTGGAAAAGCTGGCTGGTTCACGCGGCGCGAACCTAGGCAAAGCAGCGCGGATGCTCAAAGAGCACGAGACTGACCTTTCCACCTTTATCCGAGAACACCCCCAAGGGCGGCGCCTGCCCAGCTATCTTATCACACTCAGCGAGCATCTCGCAGAGGAAAGCCGCCAGATGTACCTCGATGCCATGAGCATGGTGCAGCACATCGAACACATGAAAGATGTCATTTCCCTGCAACAGATACACGGGCGTGCATCCCAGGTGGAGGAGGCTGTGGATCTCGCATCCATGCTCGAACAGTCTCTGGCCCTTGAGGGCGACGTGCTGCGTGACCGCGATATCCAGATCGAACGCCACTTTGCCGACATGCCACCTCTGATGCTGCCGAAAAATCTAATGCTACAAGTGCTGGTCAACCTTGTGAGCAACGCACGTCATGCCGTCTCAGCCGCAGGCACGCATGAAAGACGTATTCTTTTATATATCAGCCAACCACAAGCAGGCACGGTGATGATTGCCGTGCAGGACACGGGCTGTGGCATCAGCAAACACAATCTCCAGCGCATTTTCACCCATGGCTTCACCACACGGAAAGAAGGAAACGGGTTTGGTCTGCATCACGCTGCACTGCTTGTGGAAGAGATGGGAGGCACCCTTAAAGTTCAGAGCGATGGCGAAGGGCAGGGGGCTAGTTTCATCCTCGAATTTCCAGCACGCTTCGCCTCCATGGCACTGGCAGCAGCCTCACGCTCCCATACCACCGGCCCTCTTCCAAGCCTCAACAAAAACCCGAGTTCCACAGCTTCCTGACCTCCACCCCAACGAACTATGTACTCCAATACACGCGTACTCATTGTCGATGACAATCCGTCCATCCGGGATGACTACCGGCGCATCCTCTGCCCCTCTGCCTCTGGACTTGAGGACTTGGAGCAGATCGAAGCGGTCCTGTTTGATGAAATGCGTAATCACAAGTCCAAGCTACGCCCAAACTTTCAGACGGCCTTTGCCAGCCAAGGAGAACAGGCTGAGATCCTCGCCAAGGCAGCCATCGAACAGGGAGTGCCTTTTGCCGTGGCGATCGTTGATATCAGAATGCCCCCGGGCATGGATGGTGTGGAGACTGTAAAGCGGCTGTGGCAAGTGCAAAGTGAGCTGCAGATCATTCTCTGTACAGCTTACTCTGACTACTCCTGGCAGGAAATCGTGGAGCAACTCGGAGCCAGCCATCGTCTGGTCATTCTAAAAAAGCCTTTTGACCCGATCGAAGTTCTCCAGCTCTGCCAGGCGATGTGCATCAAGTGGGTGGCTGAACGGGAAATGGCCTTTCGTCAGATCGAGCTACAAAGCAGTCTCATGCGGACCTCCCTTAGTGCTGAAAAACTGGCAGGTGAGCTTTACCAGGAAAGAGGCCTCCGAGCTGAGCTGAATCAAAAGCGCTCCGATGCAGAGATCCTTGATGTGATGTCCGGGCTGGCCTCAAGCATCTCACATGACTTCAACAATGCACTCACCGTTATCCAGGGGCACTTGAGTTCAGCGCTCTTGACCCCCTCGGGGTTGGCTGCTACCCTACCAATGGAGCAGATGTTGGAAGCGGCCGAACGTGCATCCCTGCTCAGCCGCCAGATGATGGCTCTGACGTCCGAGGTGGAGACACCATCTGACATGCAGGTCTTCAATGTGCTGCCGGTGATCACTAAACAGATCGAGATGATGCGCCGTGTCCTGAAGGAAAAAGCACACATAGGTCTCTACTATAGCGACTCCGAACATTTCATCTATGCATCTGAGAGCCTGCTGACTCGTCTGCTGAACGTCATGGTGATTCGGGCACAGGAACAGATGTCTCGCGGAGGTAACCTGAACATCACACTCACCACACAATCCTCCTTGGATACTCCTAGCGGCGTTCAGCAGATGATGGTCCAGGTATCATTTGAAATGGCACCAAGAGCAGATACGAGCAAGGCACATCAAGAGCTTTCAGAAGGCATGACGGCAGCCCTGAAACTTTCGGAAAACCTCGGAGGCAAATTACTCCTCAACGTGGACGCAGACCTCGCCTGCGTTATGTCTCTCTCACTGCCTAAAGCCGACCCGAATCAGCCTCAAGAAGCTATGCAGCGCATCGTCGCTGCGCGTAACATTGCGTCTAATATCGACAAGCAACTTACTTTCATGGTTGTGGATGATGAGCGATCCATCTGCGATATCTTGGGATACATCCTCGGCAACCAAGGTCATAAGGTCTTGAAAGCCCAGACGGCAATGGAGGCCTGGACACTGTGGCAATCCAATCGTCATGGTATCGACATGGTCATCTCCGACATTTATCTACCCGACGGACTGACTGGCTATGACCTAGCAAGTTCTCTCCGAGAGTCTGCACCTGATCTGCCCATTATTTACATGAGTGGCTATCAACCCTGCATGATCTCAGGAGGGGAAGAACTCATCGTAGGGGTGAACTACCTGACAAAACCTTTTGATGTTCTGGATTTACTGAATGCCGTGACGCGAACACTAGAAACAGGACGACAGATGCCCAACCTACCTTTGAAACCTCTTCACACATCAGCACTGGCCACAAACACAGGCAACGTTTGAAATATAGCTCACACCAACGACATAAGCTCTCAACACTCCCGATGAAAACCAACTCCTACACTCAGATCGCCCTCATTGTTGGCCTGCTAGGCCTTCCTTACTCGTTCCAAGCAGCAGAGTCACTGTCCCTCATCCCAGACTCAGCCGAGGCTCTCGGCATCGCTGGTGGACGTTTCGCCAATCTACGGGATGCCACCACCGCCAGAGTGGCTCCAGCTTCCATGATTGATATCGAACAGGCAACTATCCAGTTCAATACAGGTCTGTGGCGTTCTGACATCGGGCTGGAATCTGCTGCCGGCGTCTCCTTACACAATAACGATCCCTGGGTTTACCCAGCCAGCTTTTACGCTGTCATTCCCCTAGCCAGCAAAAATGTCGCCTTCGGCCTCGGCCTCACCACTCCCTACGGCCTCGGATCCCAGTATTCGAAGAGTAGCGCCCTCCGCTACGCCGTACCCTACGAGTCGAGCCTTCGCACTTACAGCATCACGCCATCTGTCGCTTTTAGGCTTTCTGACACCATCAGTGCAGGTCTTGGGCTTGATTTCATGTATGGAAATCTGCAGATCAACCAGCTTTTCCCCATCGCACCCGGCTTCGACGGTGAACTCCGCTTTAATGCCCAAGGCTGGGGCACCAGTGGCTTTGGCAGCATCCTCTGGAATCTCACCCCGCGTCAGCGTCTTTCTTTGGTAGGTCGTCTTCCCCTGCGCCTGGAAATGGCGGGCGATCTTCAGGTGCGTGCCTTAGGAACCACCGTCACCGACTTTTCAACGAATATGACCTTTCCGGGCTCCGTCGCACTGGGTTACGGCATTGACCTCACCGATCGGCTCACGCTGGGCTTTGACTTCAAATGGACTGCCAACAACTCGCACGATGACATACCCCTGGATGTCAAAAATGTCGCCCTTCCTCAGACAACCCTTCCTCTAAATTGGAAGAACTCCATCGACCTCGGCATGGGGGCCACTTATAAACTGAGTCCAGTCTGGCTGATGAGAGCTGGCTATTTGTTCTCGGAAAACTCCATGCCTGACAGCACCTACACGCCATCCATTCCAGCGTATGATCGCCATATCTTCAGTCTCGGCCTGGGCTGGCGTGGAAAGAGTAACCGCGTCGATGCCACCTATGCATTCATCTACAACCCTGACAGGACCGTCACAGGCGCAAGCAACCCCGCCTTCAATGGTTCCTACCGTCATCAGTGGCATGTGCTTAGCCTTAGCTTTACACATTTCTTCTAAAGCTTCCGCGCTTTCCGCCAATCAATCTGTATCAAAGTCGGTTCGCTGATTTTATTTCGACTCAAGTATGAATGGTGCTCGCATTAGAATGTAAAGTTTGGTCAAATCGCTCATATAAGATATGGCCCTCGAAATACTTCCCCAGAACACGTCCAGCGGCCCGCTTGCAGGAGATCGCCTGGGCATCATCTACTGCCGAAACAGTCAGGGAGCAGAGGTACGCGGCACAATGCTAAGACTCACCCGGCACACCGCTGTCTTCGAAGTTTACAACCCCTACAGCATCCTTCAGCTCTCGGAAGTGTTGAGTGACTTTCAGATCAGCGTCAATGAGCGAACGCTGTATTCTGGACGCGCCATCATCAGCAATCTCCTAAACGCGGGCATCATGCTCGTGCTCGAAGCCGCTTTGGAGGAGGACGGATGGAGGGATGTGGATGTCTTTAACCCGCTGCGTGATGGTCTCGATCTCAGGACAGAACTTGCTGAATTCCTCAGGGATAGCACGCGCATCTTTCGAGTGGAGCCTGAATTTAAAGTCGTGGTCTCGGACATCCAATCCATCCTCACTGATCTGCGGCGCTGGATGGAGCAGGTCGAGTTCGGCGTCCGCTCACTGCCCACGGCAGATCGCAACCATCTCGAACTCCAGATCATCCGAAATTTGGAGGAGCCCGTGGTGCCCGTTATGCTACCGCTGATGCGCCGCTTCGAGCAGATCGCCGGTGCAATCCTGCCAGATCTCCAGCCTGTGCATCGCAGCTACATCAAGCGCCAGCTTCATCCGCTCGTGCTCTGTTCGCCGTTCGTTTACCGCACCTTTGCCAAGCCTCTCGGCTATGCGGGAGACTATGAGATGGTCAGCATGATGCTTCGTGACCCTTATGAGGGCAGCACCACTTACGCAAAGCTGCTGAACAAACTCTACCTCGAGATCCCGCCGGTCATCGCCCACCGCAACCGCATCACCTACCTCGTCGATCAACTGTGTGTGGAGACTGGCCGAGCTCACGCAAAGGGGCGGCGCGCTCAGGTCTTCAATCTCGGCTGCGGTCCCGCGCAGGAAGTTCAGCGCTTTATCAAAGATCACGACATCTGTGATGAGGCGGATCTCACGCTCCTCGACTTCAATGACGAGACCATCGAAAACACCAGCCGCACGACGGAGGACAACGTCCACCTTCATCAGCGCCGGACTGGCTTGAACTTCGTCAAAAAATCTGTCCAGCAAGTACTTAAGGAATCCGTGAGAAGCACCGACAGTGGACGCAAGACATATGACCTCGTTTATTGTGCAGGGCTCTTTGATTATCTCTCGGATCGCATCTGCCGGCGGCTACTGGAGATCTTTTATGACATGCTCGCTCCTGGCGGGCTGCTGATCGCCACAAACGTGCATCCGAGCAATGATTGGCGGAACTGGATGGAGTATCTTGCCGAGTGGCACCTTGTCTATCGCGACGAGGCACAGTTCCTCCAGATCGCCCCATCCTCGGCACCTGCTGAGAATATCCGCGTGGTCCCGGATACCACCGGCGTGAACATTTTCCTAGAGGTCCGTAAACCCGTGCATCCCGCATGATGGTGCCCGCAAAGACCAGCCTCTACGGTGCGGACTCGCAGTTGAGACGAGAGTTTCAGCTCTACGAGCAGGACATCCGCATCCAAAACTATAGGATGTGCTCAGGACTCGCCTCCTTCTTCATGGTCGCAGGAGCGTCGCTGGACCTCATCGTCTATAAGCTAGCTGGCCTGTGGCAGTTTTTGCCCTTCCGCATTATGTCCGCAGTCATGCTGCTGATCATCAGCTTCCTACTCGGCACGAAATGGGGACGTGATTGGCACCGCACTCTGGGTATATGCATGTCAGTGCCGCTCATGGGTTCGATCGGCTGGATGATCTATGCCAAGGAAGGCTACGCCTCACCTTACTATGCGGGGCTGAATCTGGTCATGCTCGGCGCTGCCATCCTGATGCGCTGGCCACTTTTTGAGAGTGTGCTCATCGTCTTCCTCACCATCGACATTTACTTCGCCGCCTGCTTTTTTCACGGTCCCGTTTCGGATCTAAGTCTGTTTTTTAACAACTGCTACTTCCTCTTCGTCACCGGCGTGTTCACCGTCGCTGGCACTTGGTTTTATAACAACATCCGCTTCTCCGAATTCCTCCTCCGCCAGTCTCTGGATACCAAGCACATTCAGCTCCAGGACGCCAACCTTCAGCTCGAAAAGAGCAATCAAAAGCTCCGTGAGCTGGATGAGGCCAAAAGCCGCTTCTTCGCCAATATCAGCCACGAACTACGCACGCCGCTTACGCTCCTCATTGCTCCTGTCGAGACACTTTTGAACAAAGGAGAAGGCATCCTACCCGCAGAGCGTCAGGCTATGTTGGGCACCATGCAGGCCAATGCCATGCGCCTGCTCAAACTCATCAACACCCTGCTGGATCTCGTCAGACTGGAAACTCATACCGTTGAGTTGCAGAAAGCCCCCGTCATCCTCGCCGACTTCATCCACGGCCTAGGGAAAGCCTGCCTCGCCCTCGCCCAGGATAAGCGCATCACGATTGAGACTGCTTGCGCTTCGGACATCCAACCCATCATGGCTGATGTCGAAAAGCTCGAGCGCGTGTGCCTGAACCTGCTTTTCAATGCCCTCAAATTCACCCCCGCAGGCGGGCGGATCAGCTTGACGGCCGTCCGCGAGAATGACCATCTTTGCATCCAGGTGCGGGACACTGGAGTCGGGATCGCGGAGGAGCACCTCACACATCTGTTCACCCGCTTCTGGCAGGCGGACGCCTCCTCTCAGCGCCGCTTTCAGGGCATGGGTATCGGGCTCGCCTTGGTCAAAGAGATCGTCGAGCTACATGGCGGCTCTGTTAGCGTCGAAAGCAAGGTCGGTAAAGGCAGCACTTTCAGCGCCCGCCTGCCTTATGAACCAGCCCATGATGCCGCAACGGTTCCCAAGGTCCGATTGAAAGCTGATGGAGAGCCCATCACGGGAGAGTGGATCATCGATCTCTACCGCCGCGCCGAATTCTCTACCTCGCTGGCCGACTCCCCACGTCGTTCTGCCACGGAGATCTCACCTCCAAAGATGGTCCGCAAAGATGTTAAAAAAGCTCCCACACTCCTCATCGCCGAAGACGAGCCGGACATGATGACCTACCTCTGTAGCCAGCTCTCCGAAGATTTCGAAATCATTCAGGCCACCGATGGAAGTGATGCCGTCACCAAAGCCAGCCAATACCTACCAGACATCGTCCTCTCTGATCTCATGATGCCCTACAAAGATGGCATGCAGGTCTGCCGGGAGTTAAGAGAGCGCACCAGCACACGCATGATCCCTGTCGTCCTGCTCACCGCCCGTCCAGATGAGCGCACAAAGATCGAAGCACTCACCGCTGGTGCCACGGACTTCATTGGCAAGCCGTTCTCCCTCACTGAGGTGCGCGTTCGTCTCATGAACCTCGCCGCTTCCAATCGCTATCAGCGTGAACTCGCCGATCAGAAAAAGCGCCTCGAAGCCACTCTGGAACAGCTCAAGGAAGCCGAATCCATCCTAGTTCAGCATGAAAAGCTCTCCTCCCTCGGACGCATGAGCGCCGGGCTCATCCATGAAATCAACAATCCCCTCAATTTCGCCAGCCAGGGAATTTACTGGTTGAAGCAATTGTCGGGGCGGCTGCCAGATACTTTAAAAGGAGAGTTCGCGGAGACTTTGGACGACATCGACACTGGTGTGAAGCGCGTCGTGACGATCATCACCGATCTTCGCAGCTTTACACGGCCCAACCAGGAAGGTTATTCTGATTTTGAACTCCAGCCCCTGGTTGAAACTGTTCTACGCTTCTTCTCTCACCACAAGAAAGACGGCGTCAGTTTCGTCGTCGATGTGCCTGAAGGATTAATGATCCATGGCAACCATGGACATATCACCCAGGTATTGGTGAATCTTTTGCAAAATGGCATTGATGCTACTGCTGACAAAACCTACCCGGCCGGAGAGGAACCCACCATCCAGATTCATGTCAGTCAGAAACAGGATCGCGTAATACTTTCGGTCAAAGACAACGGTTCCGGCATGAGTCGCGAAACTCAGGATAACGTCTTTGATCCTTTCTTCACCACCAAGGAAGTGGGCAAGGGTCTGGGCCTGGGCCTCTCCATTTGCCACCGCATCCTTGCCGATCACCAGGGACTCATCTCCATCCATTCCGAGCAGGGGATTGGAACGGAATTTATCCTGGATTTACCGGAAGCATCTTTCTATCGTACGCACTCTCAAGAGAACACACTCCTTTAACCCTATAATTATGCACGACTACAAGCGCTACTGTATCCTCTACGTCGATGATGAAGAGATGTCTCTCAAGTATTTCCAGAAGAGCTTCGGCAACGACTTCTCAGTCATTACCGCCTCCAGCGCAGCCGAAGGCATGCAGTGAATAACGGCAATATTTTCCGCTACATTTCCAAACCCATCCAGGTCGAGGACATGCGCAACACCCTGAAGCGAGCTCTCGAATACTTTCTGCTCCAGCGTGAGCGGGACGAACTCCTTCTCGAAAAACTTTCCGTCGTTCAGAACATGATCGTCGCAGACCGGATCATCAGCCTCGGAGTTCTGGCCGCCGGTCTCAGTCAGCAATTGCGCAATCCTCTGGATGCTGTGCGCACCTTCCTTCATCAGACACCGGCCAAGCTGCGCTATGAAGAACTGGATATGAATCGTCTGAGAGATCCCGCTTTCTGGCGTGACTTCCATGCTCAAGTGCTCGCACACGCACATCATGTCAGTGAACTTGTAAGTCATCTGGATGGTATAGCGACCGTTGGAGTGCCTGCGGTGGAAACAGCCTCCGATCCGCTGGCGATCATCCAAAAAGTTCTGGAATCGGTCAAACTACAACTCGCCGAAAAGCGAGTCAGTCTGCTTGTCGAGCTGCCTGCCGAGCTGCCTGCCTTGCATGTCGAACCCGCCCGCTTCGCACGCATGTTCGAGCTCCTCTTCGAAGATGCGATGCTCAATCTACCCGAAGGTTCCACCATTCGCTTCCAAGCACACACCCACGGCGTGTCAGGCAGCCCTGTGCGTATCCAGTTTATCATTTCGGATGACGGACTCGGTATTCCGGCCGACTCTCTCCGCTCAGTGTTCGATCCATTCACCTCACACGACGCAGCAGGGCAGCAGTTCGGGCTCAATCTTTTGGGTGTATTCTTCCTGGCCCATCACTATGGCGGTTCTGTCCGAGCCACCGACAATGATGGAAAAGGCGTCACTTATGTCCTCGAACTACCAGTGACCTTCGCGCCGCCTCCAAATATCACGGTCAGTAGCCATGAATTCGTCACAAAAGTGCTCGTGAACGACGCTCTGTGGGAGAAACTACTTTCCGGAGTCTGAGCCACATTCCATTTGTCACGTTGCTCGGCATCATGTGTCATGATTGGATGAACTCCGATAAGCAGCGTTGCTGTAGCGTGTGAGGTGGAGAATTTCTTGGAAATTGTGACTCGGCGGGGTCAGCAATTGCCAGTATTATGACATATGTTTTTTACCCTAGAAGCGGGAATGGAAGATCGTTGAGTTGCGCCAGGGCTTGGTTTCACAAGGCTTGATCGACTCGAAGCGACTGTGTCTTGGGTGGACACTGCCCGAGATGCGAAAAGCCATGTGGAATCAATGATGGATGCAAGTCGGCGGTCAGCCATTAGCGTTTCTAGGTTTGGTCTAAACCTGTGAACGGATTGCGCTTATAGGGGATGAATTACAAGGGCTTCAAGTGAGCATTTTCACCGTTCTTCCGCGGGTGTTTCTCATTCGTCTAAAGCCTATTTACTTGCAAATTTTCGCACCTTCATTCAGGGGGTTAGGTCCATGCGAAATAAATGCCCCGCCCGGCTTCTCAAAAC
>JAPLUM010000566.1 GCA_026397605.1 Verrucomicrobiota bacterium
TTCATCTTTGTCGTCTTTGATTTACAGATCATCCAGCGGACTGCGCGTCCCGGTGCCACCACCCGCCATCACATGCGTGTAGATCTGTGTCGTTTCCACACTTTTATGGCCCAGCAGATCCTGCACCGTGCGGATGTCCGTGCCGTCCTCCAGCAAGTGAGTGGCAAAACTATGGCGCAGCGTGTGGCAGCCCACCTTTTTCGTGATGCCGGACTTCTCCCTCGCCGCTTTGAGCGCAGAGCTCAGCGCGTTTTCATGCAGGTGATGCCGCCGCACGATGCCGGTCTCAGGGTCCGTGCCTGTTTGCTTGGATGGAAACAGCCACTGCCAACCCAGTTCCTTACCAGCGTTGGGGTATTTCACGCCGAGCGCCTCCGGCAGCCAGACACCGGGCAGGTTCACCTCCCGATCCGTTTCCCACAACACACCCAGCCGCCGGACATGGTTGGTGATTTCAGCGTGCAGGGCTTTGGGCAGCATCACTTGGCGGTCTTTCCCGCCCTTGCCATCACGCACCATCAGCACCCCACGGTCAAGATCCACATCTTTCACCCGCAGCCTCAAGCACTCCATCTGTCTCAATCCTGTACCATAGAGCAGTTTCAAAATCAGCCCCGTCGTCCCCTCCGTCACCGCGAAGAGCCGCCGCACCTCCTCCCGACTGAGAACCACAGGTAGGTGGCGCGACCTCTTGGCTCTGACCCCGTCCACCCCCTCCACGGGCATCTCCATCACCTCGCTGGTCAGGAACAGCACTGCGCTAAACGCCTGATTCTGCGTCCCCGCACTCACCTTCCGCTCCACAGCCAGCCATGTGATGAACCCCTCCACTCCGGCCTTGCTGGCAGGTTCCAGCCCCTTTTCCGTCACCCAGTTCAAAAACCGGCGTTGCCAGCCCAAGTAGGTCTCCACTGTCCGCAGCGCAAAGCGCCGCACCTTCATCGTCTGCGAGGATGTGACGAGCCATTGTTCCAGGCCCTTCTCTGGATCTCTGACTTTCTCCCCATTCGTCATTCCAGCTTCGTCATTCGTCATTGGCCCAGCTCCCCGCGTCTTCACTCGAAAGCCCACCTCCACCCGACCCTCCGCATCCGGCGCGGCGATGCTCCAGTTCTCCGTGCCCTTCTGGAAACAACGTAGCGCCTCCCGCGCCTGATCGAGCTGCCAGTCCTCCGGCGGCGGCACGCTACTCTTGAGAAAGCGCCCATAACCCTCCATCGCAGAGCGTAAATCCGTCCCTTCTGGCAGGCTTCTACAAAACTTCAAAAAACGCGCGATCTCCACGCCCCACCAGCCAAGCCGTCGTTCTCCATCCGCAGTGTCAGGCATAAAAACCCCCGCTACCTCGACGACTCGGCGTACCCAAGGCTTGACTTCAGGTGACTTTCGTAGCTCAATCGGTTCATTCATAAAAATCCTTTCTTTTCGTGAACGATCCTATTTTACTCCAACTCAACCCTGTTATTCCACAAAAAACTGTGGACGAATCTGATTCGTCCACAATTAAGTGTGGATAAACAACGTTCGGTAAGATAATGAAGCCCAAGAAACTACTTTTGCCGCCTTTTCTCCCAGTGGCGCTGCTACTCTTCCTGTGCGCGCTGGTTTTCTTTTCAGAAGCCACAGGAGAGGTTCGCATGATTGACGGCAGGCCAGACAATGCGCCCGGGAGAGCGTCCGTAATCCTCGCGATGTTGAGTCCGTTGGTTTATATAGTCTTCGGCGTTTTCAATCTGATTGATGCCACTATGGATCGGTTGAGCGTGAGAGCATCTTGGATTGGCACAGCGGTATTGGTCACCGTATTCGGGCTTGTGCTATCACGCGGGCTCTATGCGCCTCGGGTGGATTCGACACCGTATTTTGCTTTAGCTGCTGGCTTTGGGCTATCTATCGTTATCTTCGCGCCAATGGCCGTGGTTAGAAGGTTCTTCATCCGCAGCCACCCAATCAAAAAGAATACCGAACAAGTCGCTACATCCAACGGCGGGCAACGTCCTTCTTTGAATTCGGGCTTCCCTCCCCGCCGTGGATGAGCTAGACGTTCGCCCAACACTCTTAGCGCCACACCATGATCACCGAGTCCAAGCATGGTTACTTCTACATCATGTTGGATGCATCTGAGGCATCAGACTTGCGACATTTGTTGCATCCTGATGGTGAGCATATTTGGATTCACTCCCACACACCCGACCCGTGTTTGCGTTGGTGGAGCACTGATGTCCCTATATCTCCCGGAGTGATTCTGAGTGGTGCCAGAGTTCGGCTGATGGAGTTCGATTTGCTGATGACCCGAACCGAGTTTCTTGACCATCTCGACATGTTTACGCCACATGGCATGATCATGACGCAGCTCACCAGACCAGTTCCGAATTCCCTTTGGCTGCGGACGCTTCCAGAGGAGCAGACAGAACGGATTCTGATTCAGAACGGTATGCTATGCCGTTACCATCTGCCTCATCGCATTGAGACTGCCCAGTTTAGTTGCACAGATCGGGCACATCTTGAGCGAGTAGTCACTCTGCCAGAGATTTCCGCCAAGCTTCTCAAATGATGACACTCACTGAACCAAAAACGGCGAACAAGGCGCGGCTGGACAACCGCTGGGGCTGCTGTGTCGGCCATGCTTTCCGTAACTTTAACCCGCCTCCCGTCTCGTCGCTCACCCCCGCCCCAGCGGTGCCAGCGCTTAAACGTTGATATGGCTCCGGTTTTGGCAAGTGGAAATGTGTGTCCTCTGTCATTTTGATGACCTTTTGCTTGGTTTGTTCTTTTCACCTCAGAAGCAGACTGACCGACCAGGGTGAAGCGATTCACTTCGGTGGTTATGCTG
>JAPLUM010000115.1 GCA_026397605.1 Verrucomicrobiota bacterium
TTATATTTATATTATTTATAGTCTATGAACGGTCACGCCTCTTTCCACTTGGCTAAATGCCAGAAGCCATTCTTCTACAGCCAACAGCTCGCTTCTCTGGCTGAATCCAAGCCTGAACTTCCTTGTTTATATCGTGGACAGCTCACCACGGCTGAAAAAGTCTGGGATGATGTGCTTCGTTGTGCCACTTGGATGCAGCGAAATGGAGTCGAACGTGGCTCCGTCGTCCTCTTCTGCTTATCAGCCGACCACGCAGACACCCAGACCCTATTCATGGCAGCATCCCACGCCGGTGCCACAGTTACTCTTGTGCCTGCTCATGCATCTGAAGCACGGTTGCTGGAGATCGCCCACAAAGTCAGCCCCGCCTGCATCTTCCTGGATGGCGGCACAGCTAGTCTTCGTGCACTGATCGACAGCACCCTGACCATCTGGATGACACCCGGACTCTCCAGAGGAGACTGGGATGAGGTGGAGCTTGACGAGATCTTTACCACCCGACCCGCATATGGGCTACCTTTCCCAGGGCAGACGGATGATACCGCACTGCTGCTTTTCGATGATCAGGAAAACTCACCGGCTGATATCTGGACGCACCGTCGTCTCGGTGAAATGGCGGGAGACGATTCTGAAACTCGGCTCATGAGCACCGGTGCACTCAGCCTTGCTGCATAAGTTTATGCCTTAAAACGGGAATGGAAGATCGTTGAGTTGCGCCAGGGCTTGGTTTCACAAGGCGTCTTCGACTCAAAGCGGCCGTGTCTTGGGTGACACTGCCCGAGATGCGAAAAGCCTTGTGAAATCCATGACGGATGCAAATCGGCGGTCAGCCGTTACCGTTTTAAGGATAACACGGCCAATGAAGGCACTTATGCGGGGCAACAAGTGGCCGTGCCAGAGCCAGAAAGGGCCCTTTTTTCTGCTCGCAGGTCTCTTGGGTGTCAGGATGCGGAGACGGCGCTAAATCAGTTCACGGCCACAGGCTTCGTCTGGAGATGCTGAAGCGAGTCCTTGATGCCGGTTCCTACGAGGACAGCGAAGCTGACTTTGCCGCCAGATCTTTCGGCGGGTATGTCAAAGCTGACTTCCATCGTGCCGGTGCCGCTGGCTCTGATGGATTTGCGTTCAAGGCGCTCATTGTTGGCACCTTTGAGGGTGATTTGGATGGGCTTCTCTCCAAGTTCCGCAGGGAAGTTATGGGTGACTTTGACACTGGCTTTCTGACCAGCGATGATGCTTTCAGGTAACGTGAGCTGGATCAGGGTTGCCGCCGTTGCTGCGGCTTTTTTCGGGCTAGCTTTATTCATTTCGGCGTTGCTGGCTTTGCGATCCTTTTTGCTCACTTGTTTGCCTTCGAGCTGCTGCATGAATTGTTCACGAAAAGCGGCGTCATCGCGCTTACGGAAGACTTCCAGCAGCGGGTCCTTCGTTTTAACCATCCAGTCCTCCATAGCCTTCTCCAGAGATTCGACTTGGGCTGAATGCTCTGGCTTAGCGATGAGATTGGTGAGTGCATCAGGATCATACTTCACTTCATAGGCTTCCTCTGGCACGCGATGATCAAAGAGGTCGATGCGGGCCGCAATGGTTTCGTTGGTCTTGGCTAAGACGCGCATTTGCTTGCAGGTGGAGGTGCCCGCGGTCGCACCACTCATCACCCGGCTACCATTGGACCATGGGCTGAAGATATAAACGAAGTCCTTTGTCTGCACGGCGCGCATCGGCGTGCGCTGGCCGCCGCTGTTTTCATTGTGCTCTTTGAAGACCATCGTGCGCTGTGGCTGGGACTCACCTTTGAGGATGGGGGCAAACGAGGTGCCATCAAACGTGGTGGGGTGCGTGATGCTAAGCATGTCCAGTAACGTGGGCAGCAGATCCACGGTGGAGATCATGTGTGTTTCATCCACGTGGCCAGCTTTGGTGACTCCTGGCCAACGGATCATGAGCGGCGTACGCGTGCTGTGATGGTAAAGTTGGGTTTTGGCAAAGGGTAAGGGCATGCCATGATCGGACAGGAAGACGATGATCGTGTTGTCGTCTTGGCCTGAATGTTTCAGTGCAGCAAGGATTGCACCCACGGAATCGTCCGCACGCCGGACACTGCTGTAGTAATGAGCCAGTTCTTTACGAATGATGGGATCGTCATGCAAAAAGCCCGGAATGGGGATCTCTTCAGGTGTAAAGACGCGTGAAGGCACATCCTTATCTGGCACCGTTTGTCCGCGATTTCCTTCAGCATAAAAGGGCTTGTGCGGATCAGCAATGTTCAGCATCAGGCAAAACGGCTTCCCGGCTTTTTTCGCGGCTTCAATGCCTGTGCTAGCAGCCTTACCCCAAGAGTCGGGATTCTTGGTGTTATTTGGCTTCTCATTGTCGAGCACGAGGTCCCATGGAAAAGGCGCATACGGCGTCGAATGCTCTACTTTATGCCGGATACCCGTGAAGTATCCAGCGTCCTTCATGAGATCTCCCAGGACTGGGTAGTGCTTGTCTTCCTTCTTCAGACTGACAAAGCCTTCGATGTGATTGTTGTGCGGATATCGTCCTGACCACATGACATTGCGTGAAGGCATGCAGTTCCCCACCACGACGTGTGCATGATTGAAGCGCAGACTCTGCTCTGCCAGCTTGTCCATGTTTGGCGTCGTGCCATTAAGCTTGCAGCCGTATGCTCCTACAGAATCACAGCTCATGTCATCGACTGTAATGACGAGCAGATTAGGCTGCGCATGGACAGTGAATACTGAGCAGAAAACAATGAAGAGCAGACGTATCATGGTCGCTATAAACGCGGACGGAGTAGTGACATTTCAACTTAATGAATCAGGCTGGACAGGGCGCTAACTAGACCCTGCTGCATGAAACAGAAGTGTTTTCCCTGCATTCATGTTGGATCCTACACCTGTCTATTTGATGAGGAGATGACGCAGCCTAACCCTAGCTCGATAAGCAGCGACGCGAGTTTTGCTGTCAGATGGCGTGTAAGAAAAGGCTTCGTTTTGATCTAGCAGCGATGATTCAAGCGACCTCCAATCGGCAGTTGATAAGACTGTTTTAATTTTTCTAAGACCGCGCTCAAGGATGGCTG
>JAPLUM010000752.1 GCA_026397605.1 Verrucomicrobiota bacterium
GACGGCGGCACAAAGCATGGAAACCCAGATGAACTTCTCTCTCTCTGCGCCTGCTGGCATCTGATCTGCGCCGATCATGGCCGCAGCTGGGATGGCCACTAAAAACCAAGGTTGCTCCCCAGTAGCCTTGGCCACCATGACGCCGATACCGCTGAACATGGCAATAAGCATATAGACGAGTACAAAGGTGCCGAGAAAGATCGGCAGTAAATCCTCTGCATTTCGGGTGAAGGGAAGGATCTGTATGAGCGAAGTCATCATCCAGACCGTGCAGCAAGCCAAGCAATAATAGGGGAGGTCAGCAGCGCTTACCACAAGGTAGAAACAAAGTCCAACAAGCGAAGCCATGATGGCTGTGAGCGCAAAGCCGCTAGCCCAACCAGGACTGAAAAGTAAAAGTGGCCGACTCAAAGAGCCGCACTTGTAAAAAGGCACGTAAGCAGAGGGCACGTCATTCAACGGTTCAGTCATGACATCCACAGTCAGGAAAGCGAGGACAGCCATGGCAGCAGCAACCCACCCGTCCTCACGGGTGAAGAGAGAGATTCCCAGCAGCAGAAGAATGGTCAGCACATGAACCGAGCGCTTTTGCCAGGCCAAAGGAGCCGCTGGCGGTGAAATGCGGGAAGCTGCGAGACTCAGAAAAGCATAAATGCACCAGAGTGCCGACAACAATGCCCCGACAACGTATAGCCACATATTGCCTGGGTCAGAGAAGCTGATCACAGATGATCCTGTGAAGCTGGAGAACATTAAATTAACCACCCCGAAGAAACTAAAGAACAGAGGCACGACGATGATGAGATTCTTTAACCAAGCTTGTCTGATGGTAGAAAGCATGACCAAGAGGGCTGAAATCACGATACCGATCAGCCATTTCATAACCAAAAAATTCAACTCTAGCACCAGATCCATGCCGCCAAAGACATACCGTGCCACGATGTAAGGCATGAGGCTGAACGTAATGAGTAGCGACTGTAAAGCCACGCTGGCCCATTTCCCAAAAAGAATGCGAGTGCAGGTGATGCGAGTGAGCATGAGCATGTCTAGCGTGTTCATCTTCACCTCTTCTGACAACGCATTGAAGACTCGAAAAGGCATGATCAAACAGAGCACGAGCGTGGCCATGCCATCAAGCATCCAGTGCATGCTAAGACTATTTTCAGAAAGACCCGTGATAAGGGTGATCAGAATGAGCAGCACATGCATGAGCAGCATCGTGCTGCTAAAGGCACGGGTGCGCAGGCCTTGACGCAGCTCTTTGACGACCATTGGGGACAGGAAATCTGGAAAATCGCGGAGAGGTGTCAGGGCAGTCGTCATGCAGGAGCCTATGAATGCGCCAGCAGGGGGCGATGTGGCAATGCATTTCTCTGGTTGAAACCTGATTCTTCAGGCTTCACCCATATGACCATGAAGCAACCCGGCTTCCAAGCCTCTGAACCGAAGCCCCTCGAAGCACCGCGCACGCGCAGTGCTAGGGGTTACCACCGCCCTGGAAGGTTGCTGCAAGTGGCGATCCTGCTTACCCTGGCCTTCTTTGGCTCACTGGCCTTTCTGACCGGTGCCGCAGGACTGGCGCTAACCAATGAACCCATGTGGGGCTGGCTGGCGCTGGGGGGCCTGGGCACCTTCACGCTTTGTCGGGTAGCGGTCTTTGTTTTATCCAAAACCCTGACCTGCCCGCTCTGCCATGGCACGGTCATGCATGAGAAGCGCTGCCATAAACATGCCAATGCTTTCCGTATCTGGCCGCTCAGCTATCGCGCCTCCGCCGTGATCTCCATCCTTTTTACAGCCGGCTTCCGCTGCATGTACTGCGGCACCCCCTGGAAACTGCAAAGAACGTCACGCCACTGATACGCGGCCTTGCCATGGAGGCCAGAGTAGCGTTTTATGGAGCATCTTCATGAGTTTACAGCAGTTTCTCTTCCTCGCCGCCGCAGTCGTCTTTGCCGTGGCGTGCCGCACTTTTGAGAACCGCTACGTTCATAAGCTGGGCTGGTTGTCCCTGCTGGGCGCTTCTTATTTAGGCGGTTACTTTCTCACCGGCAGTCATGCCGCGGGCGCGGGAAGTATTGCCCTATGGTTCATGCTGCCTTGGGTGGAAATCGTGGGTCGCGTGCGGAAGCTGCGCTTTCCCATGAAGAGCGAGGTCAAACACCGCTTTCCGCCATCTAGGGATCTGTTCCCAGATCTGGAAGAACTCAGCCGCGAGATCGAGGATGAAGGATTTGAGAAAACGGACGATACCGGCTGGAAGTGGAGTGAGACCCAGCACTTCATGCGCCTGTTTTACCATGCAGAACTACGCACGCAGGCCGCTGTAGCCCTGGCGCAGCAGGAAGAATTTGCCTTTAGTTATGTGAGCCTGACCTCACGGACAGATCGTGGTATCATCTACACCACAACGAATTACCCCTTTCCGCCGACCATGCAGTTCTCTCCGAGTCACCGCATGAACCGCTACACTTATGCAGACAGCATGGAGGATCTGATGGCGGAGCACGCCGAGTTTCTGGAAAGTCAGGGACTGGAAGTCACCGACCTCAGCGCTCTGGAGGCTGAGCAACTGCCGACCTTTGTCGAGCAGGACATGAACGAGCAGATCCATCATAATATCAGCGTCGGGCTCATCGAGATGGCTGGGGATGGCGAGTTCCGCTACTCTTGGCGTGGCTGCTTTTATCTCTGGTTTGAGGTCGTAAAGGACATGGTGAAAGTGTGAGCTTCCCTTGACCTGAGCGGAAGCCTTGCCACATCGGATAGATGCCCCGTATTGATGGCCGTAGTGCCGACCAACTTCGTCCGGTCGAGTTCGTTCTCGACGTCGCCCCCCATGCCACCGCTTCCGTGCTGATCGCCTTTGGCAACACGCGCGTGATTTGTGCTGCCACCATTCAGGAGGAAGTCCCGCGCTGGATGAAATCCCAAGGCGTGCAGGGTGGCTGGCTCACCGCTGAGTACTCCATGCTCCCGTACTCCACGCTGGATCGCAAGGAGCGCGACAGTAACCGTGGTCGCCCAGATGGCCGCAGCATTGAGATCCAGCGCCTCATTGGCCGCAGCCTGCGCGCTGTGGTGGATCTCAAAAAACTCGGTTCCCGCACCCTCAACATCGACTGCGACGTCCTCCAGGCCGACGGTGGCACCCGCACCGCATCCATCACCGGAGCCTGTGTGGCTGCTGCCATTGCCTTCAATCGCCTGCTGGAGAAAGGCAAGATCACGCAACAACCGCTGAAAAAGAAAGTCGGTGCCATCAGCGTCGGCCTGTGGAAGGACGAAGCCCTGCTCGATCTCTGCTATGAAGAGGACGCCAAAGCCGATGTCGATTGCAACATCGTGCTCACCGAAGATGGCGACTTTGTCGAGATCCAAGGCAGCGGCGAAGAGGCCACCTTCACCCAGCCCCAGCTCGATGCCATGCTCCTCCACGGCCGCAAAGGCGTAAAAGAACTCTGCGCTCTACAGCAACAAATCATCGACAGCGCCATGAAACCCGCTGGCGAGACCGATCTGAAGAAGCTTGCGGATTTCTTTGGGAAGAAATAGATAAAAGCTCAGGAATTCGGTTTTTATCCTAAATCCAAGTTTCAGGTTTCACGTTCCAAGTTCTTTGAGTCAGGCCAGGACAGTCCAAAAGTGTGAGGCCCTTCCGTCACAGCGCTTTGGGCTTCAGGGCTTGAAACTTTGAACTTTAAACATGAAACAGATTTTAAGTTAAAGACGGACTTTGAATTCGTCTTTTTCCGTCATGTTTTCGGCAAAGGCCACGAGGAGTTGAATCACACTTTCGACATCTCGCAGGTCGGCCATTTCGACGACGCTATGCATGTAGCGGAGGGGCAGGGAAACGAGTGCGCTGGGGATACCGTGCTGCTGGGTGAAAATCACGTCTGTGTCTGTGCCTGTGAATCTTGAGGAGGACTCATGCTGAATGGGAATCTTCTTCTTTCCGGCGACTTCAATGAGTCGCTGAACGACCTCAATGTGATTGGCGCTCCCATGAGTCAGGCTGGGGCCGCCGCCAAGTGTGACTTCACCATAGCGTTTCACATTCACAGTTGGTGTATCAGTGGCGTGGGTCACGTCTAAAACGATGGCCACATCAGGCATCAGTCGGTGCGCTGCCATTTTAGCACCATTCCCGCCGATTTCTTCCTGCACAGCGTTCATGGCGATGATGGTTGAGGGCAGGCGCTTCTTGGACTTACTCAGACGCGCCATGACTTCAGCGATGATGAAGCCACCGATGCGGTTATCCAAGGCGCGGCCAAACAAACGATGTGGCCCGAGTTCTTCGACTGTATCCGAATAAACGGCGGGGTGGCCGACACGAATGCCTGCCTTGGCGACTTCTTTGTCGCTGGTGGCACCGATGTCGATCCAGAGTTCATGCACTTTAGGAGCCTTTTCATTGTCACGATCTTCGCGGATGTGAATAGCGATGTTTCCGATGATGCCACGCACAGTACCTTTATCCCCGAGGATGTCCACCCGGCGCCCGCGTGCTGTAGCTGCATCACTGCCACCGATGCGATCAACGCTGAGGAAACCATCTTTGGAGATGTATTTCACCATGTAGCCAATCTCATCTGCATGAGCTTCAAACATGAGGCGTTTGGGCTTCTTACTGCTGCCATCCAGCGTGGCCCAGGCGGTGCCATAGGCATCACTTTCGACTCGGTCAGAGAATGGGCTTGTGTAGTCCACCCATTTCCGCTGTCCTCGGAATTCAAATCCCGTCGGACTGGGTGTCGAGAGGAGATCGAAAAGAAACTTTTTGGAGGCGGATGTTAGGGCCATAGAAGGTGGGGATTGGATTATTTTTCGATCCGATAGAGAGCTTTGTCAGTTCGCAAATACAGGGTGCTATCGACGGCTATTGGACTCGCCATCAGTGCGCCGTCCAAGGTGTTTTGGGAAAGGATTTTGAAGGTCTTATCCGTAGCAATAACGGTGACCACACCTTCGCGACTGGCAAAATAGATTTTTCCATCGGCCACGATGGGTGAGGCACTAAATTTGCCGCCTAGCCGCTCGCGATAGTGGGCCTCTCCTGTTTTAGGATCGATGCAACTGACGATGCCTCCGTCGTCGATGTAGAAAAGCAGATCGTTGGTTAGAATAGGTGAGCACATCTTGGGGGCGTTCTTGGCATTTCTCCAAGCGATTTCGGGTGTTTTTATGCCTGCGTATTTCAGGGCGATGACTTGTGATTTCCCGAAGCTAGTGCTGATGTAAACGCGCTCTGCATCTGCGACAGGGCAGGTGCTCATCGAGAAGCCCAGGCCTTCATACGCGATCTTCCAGAGTTCTTTGCCGGTCTCTGGATGATAGCCATAAACCCAATCTGCTGCTGAGCTGACGACGACAGGCTGCCCATTCATGGTGACGATGAGCGGTGTGCCATAGGCTTTACGCTGTTGTGGACGCGGGTCCATGGTGCCACTGCGATCTTTTTTCCAGGCAACCTTTCCTGTATCGATGTCAAAGGCGGCGATGAATTGCTGATCGCTGCCATCAAAGTGGGCGATGAGATGCTTGCCATGCAGGATGGCAGTGGAGCCTGGGCCGTTTTCGTGCATGATGTGTAGCTCCTCATTTTTCCAGAGAATCGCCTGTGTTGTCGTATCCATGCAGATGGTTCCAAAGCTGCCAAAATGCGCGTAAAGACGACCTGAGAAAATCAATGGGCTGGGTGAGGCGTAGCTGTTCAGTGTATGAGCCCACTGAGGTTCTTTGACATTCAGCACTTCGAGATCTGTCAGAATTACGCCAGTATTTTTGTCCACGCAAACGACCCGCAGGCTCACGGAGTCGAGCACGGTCAAAGGTTGGTCGCCTGTGTTGCTGGCAAGTTTGGCTTTGGCCTGATCGGCGGTGGCGGCTTTTTCGATGGCGGTGGTGAGCCAGATCTGATCTCCGACGACGATGGGTGTGGAGTGGCCACGGCCAGGTAGATCTTTTTTCCAGCGGATGCTGCTGGTCTCACTCCAGGTTTCAGGCAGGGCTTTGGCCGCACTGATTCCCTGTGCGCCTGCACCGCGCCATTCAGGCCAGTTTTCAGCTGAGGCGATGGTGGCGGCAAAAAGGAGTGCAAAAAATGAGGGCTTCATTGTTGGTTCGAATGGCAGTTTCAGTTAACGTCCTATCGCGGCACGTTTACGGCGGTAGTCGTCTCGCAGTTGTTTCAGCGAGGCTGGTAGATCGGCTTCATCTGTTTCGGGTAGAGGCTCGCCTTTTTGAATCCGTTGGAGCTCTTTCTGAATGAAGGGTAGCTCATCTAGCCGAACTTTTTCTAGAGCGGCACTGGCTTCGTTTTGTACGGAGGTCTGGTATTCGCTATTCAGACTGGCCAGGGCGTCTTGTTTGGGTAGGGGAATGGGTTTTGAAATGGGAGCACTGCCGGTCTCTGGCAGCATCGGTGCTTCAGGTAGTTTGCCCAAGATTTCTGCAGGAATGGCTGGTTCCTCAACTGCGGAGTCTTTATCCCCAATGACGATCTTATCTTTGAGTAGGTAGGAGACAAAAAGGATGCCTGCTGCCACCCCAAAGATAAGCAGGTGTAAACTAGCGCGGAGGCAGGACCAAAGGAAGTCGTCTAGTCGTTTGCCGAAGCTCGGCTGGGCACGCTGCACGGGCGGAGGTGGGCGGCCAGGGGCATATCGTGGGGGTGCGTTGAATGGTTGCTCCGGTGGTGCTGAGATTGCTGGCGCTGATACGGGAGCTACGATGGGTACGGCCTGTGGCAGTGGGGCTGGGCTTGCCGCGGCGGCAGGAGTAGCGTTTTGTTTTTCGGATCTTAGAGCATTGATGAGGGCCTCTTTGACCTGAGCTGCGTCAGTGAACCGCCTTTCGGTCTCAGGATGTACGCAGCGGCGAATGACAGCAGCAAAGGTAGGCGGCAGATTTCTTGAAACACGCCCATCTTGGGCTAGGGGTTCTTTTCCAAACATCTCATGAAGCACGGCACCTAGAGCATAAAGGTCGTCGATGATGCTGGCCTGGGCTTCATGCAGCCAGGATAACTCTCCCGTTTCATTGGCTGCCATGCCGATGCCGGTGAGCTTGATCTGCCATTCACGATCTACCAGCAAAGTCTGTGTGTTCAGTGCTCCATGGATGGTATGGTTGTCATGGATCATGGCCAGCGCATCACAAAGCTGAAGCGCTAGGGTGTAGGCTAGTTTGGGTGTGATCTGGCGCTCGCGGATGAGGTCACAGAGTAGGCGGCCATCCACATGCTCGGTGATGAGGTATAAGTGCCCTACAATGGTGCGCCCAAAGTCATAAACTGCGACGATGCGCGGGTGAACCAGGCGTGCTCTTGACCTGAGTCTCTCCATCAGACTTGCGGCAGTATCAACCCCTGGCTCAGCAAGGATACGAATCATCACCTGACGATCTAAAGCGGGCTGCCGGGCGCGATAAACCGCGCTTTCAGTCTCGACTTGGATCTGCTCCTGAATGTCGTATTGCAGCAGACTATTCCCCAGCTCTTCAGCAGAGGGGAAGGCAGTGGAAAGCGGTTCAGACATAAGCGGGGGGAGCTATGGCTTTTTGGCGGCTTTCCATGCTCTTGGCAAGCACGTATGCACAAGTATCTTCCGACAGCTTTCGCAGTCGGAGCTTGTGGGACCGATAGGCGTGGCGTTAGAGAGCTGCGACGATAGCCGCCCCGATCTCTGCTGTGTTTACTTTCCGAGTGCCAGGGGCACCGCTGAAAATGTCGCCCGTGCGTAGCCCGTCATCGATCACTTTTTTCACCGCGTTTTCGATAGAGACCGCCTCAGCCTCCAGGCCGAGAGAGAAGCGCAGCAGCAGAGCCACGGACAGAATTTGAGCAATCGGGTTGGCGATTCCCATGCCTGCGATGTCTGGCGCTGTGCCACCGCTGGGTTCAAAGAGACCAAAGTAAAGGCCATCGCCTTTTGGCTTCCCGAGGCTGGCACTGGAAAGCATGCCCAGGCTACCACAGATCATGGCCATCTCATCACTGAGGATGTCACCAAACAGATTTTCTGTCACCAACACGTCGAAGCTTTTTGGGGCTTTGATCAGCTGCATGGCAGCGTTATCCACGTAGAGGTGCGCCAGGGTCACGTCAGGGTACTCTTTTGCCACCTCGATCATGGTCTCACGCCACAGCACCGAGTTGGTCAGTACATTGGCCTTATCCACGCTGGTGACATGCTTGCGGCGGAGTTGAGCTGCTTTGAAGGCGACATGGGCGATTCGTACGATCTCGCTCTTCTTATAAACCATGGTGTCGATCACCTCGATATCGCCATCTGGTAGCGTGGTGCGGCTTTTGGGTTGGCCAAAATACATTCCGCCTGTGAGTTCACGGACGCAAAGGACATCGAATCCGCCTTCGACCAGGTCGGCGCGGATCGGTGATGAGCTGGTGAGCGCTGGGTGGCAGATCCCTGGGCGCAGATTGGCAAAAAGGCCAAAATGTTTGCGCAGTGGCAGCAGTGCGCCGCGTTCGGGCTGCTCATTGGGCGGGAGTTTTTCCCATTTTGGACCGCCGACACTGCCAAAGAGAATGGCATCACTCGCCTCACAGGCTGCGATGGTCTCGGCTGGTAGCGCTTTTCCCACGGCATCAATGGCTGCACCACCGACGAGTTGATGATTGTAGCTGAAGGAAAGACCTGACCGGCTAGCGACGACATCAAGGACTTTGATGGCTTCAGCCATGACTTCTGGACCGATGCCATCACCGGGTAGGACTGCGAGATTATAAGAGCGACTCATTTTGGGCAGCTTTTATGGACTCAGATCAGCGGCGGGGCAAGGGCAGAGTCAGGAAGAAAGAGTTTGAGCGTTTGGCCTTGCCTGCGGTCAAAGCTATTAAAGAAACTAATCATCGTTCAGATGAACACATCGTTACTTTAGGATTGCCTTTGTTTCAAGATGTCAATACGCTGTCACTACAATTATGAAAATAAATCCTCTCTACACTAGCGCGGTCTGTCTCGGATTCATGCTGTCCACGATGAGTGGCTGGGGCCAAGTGGTGCAGACCATCAAAGACATTAACACCGCTGCTCTGCAACCAAGTCCTACCATTAACGAGGAGATGTTAGCCGTCGGTAATCGACTCTATATGGCTACGGATGATGAGATTGTTGGATCGGAATTATGGTCCTTGAATCTTTTTGCCAGATTTGATTCACCCAAAGGCATCGCGCGAGATGCCTCTGGTAACGTTTTCGTAGCCGATACAGGCAATCATACCATTCGTCGGATTGACAGCACTGGGACAGTCATCACACAGGCTGGTAGCGCTGGGCTGACTGGCAGAGCGGATACGGGTAATCATGTGATCCGACGCATCGCTGCCATCGGGACGAGGGCGGTAACGACCTTTTCAGGCGTTGCTGGCACCACATCCAATGGCTTTGTCGATGGGGCACCTGGGACTGCCAAATTTAATTCTCCTCGCGGCATCGTGATTGATAGTGCCGCCAATATTTTTGTGGCGGATACAGGCAATCACGCCATCCGCCGAGTGGACGGAGCCGGTAATGTAATTACAATCTCCGGATCACCTACCAGCAGCGGTACGGCTGATGGGACTGGCCGAGTGGCAGCTAACCCAGGCAATGCACAGTTTTCCAGCCCTGAAGGAGTGACTCTTGGTAGTGCTGGCAATCTCTTTGTCGCTGATACCGGCAATCACACGGTCCGTAAAATTGTGGTGACCGCCAGTCTGGCAGGAGTTGTTTCAAATGTGGTCGTATCGACCCTGGCAGGTGGTGCAGGAGCCAGTGGATATCTCGACGGCACAGGCACTACAGCCAGATTTAATAGTCCTAGTGGAGTCACTGCGGATACTAGTAATAACGTCTTTCTAGCCGATACTGGGAATCATGTAATCCGCCGTGTCACCTCCGCTGGGGTGACGACAACTCTGGGTGGGCAGCCTGCAAATCCAGGCAGTGAAGACGGCGCGGGAACGGGAGGTGTTTTTGGAAGTGTGCCATCTGTTGTCAAAGACATTGTAGCGGGTGGAGCCGGTTCTAATCCTGATCAGTTAACCCATGTTGTGAACTCAGGCGTATCGACTCTATATTTTACAGCTGAGGACTCCGAGGGTAATCGGGAAATCTGGAAAACAAACGGGTCGGGCGCCGGCACGGTTCCGGTGAAAAATCAGGAGCTCGATAAATTGCCAGCCGGGAGCCCCAAGCAGCTGACGCACGTCAATGGCTTACTCTACTTTCTGGGGAATGACGGCATCAATGGGAAGGAGTTATGGAGCTCTAATGGCACGACAGCTGGCACTGTATTGGTGAAGGATAGACATGTCGGTGGTGCCGATGGTGCAGTCGGCAATCTATTGCCAGTGGGTAGCTCCCTGATCTATACGGCGACTCTTGGGACGATCAGAGATAGTAATAATGATATCATCAGAGACGTCGGTCCTGAAATGTGGAGCACGGCTTTAACCGCCAATGAAGGAGCACTGTTTGTGCCGCCTGCTGGTTTTGACGGCCTGGGTTGGGATATCCAAAGTCTAAGGTTTTTTAGAAACCGTGTTTGGTTTGTCGCCAGCGGGATTGACCCTGCTAATAATAACGAGCCGACAGGCACTGAGATTTTCCAGGTCAATCCTGCAAGCGCCGGGTCAGTTGCTTTAGTCAAAGATATTAACTTGGGTGGATTAGGCTCTGAGCCTGCACAGTTAACCATTTCTGGATCTACCACTACGGGAAAACTTTATTTTGTAGCCTTCACGCCAGATGACGGTAGAGAACTGTGGATGAGTGACGGTTTGTTGGAGGCAGACACTGAGCTGGTTGAAAACATTAATACTGCTGGGGGCGCTTCATCCGATATTCAGAATTTGACCCCAATTCGTATTTTAAATTCAAATGGCACGACCGCTGACAGCGTGGTTTTTACGGCTGATGATGGAATCAATGGAGTGGAGCTCTGGGTAAGTCAGGGAACTGCGGCAACAACAAATATCCTGAAGAATATCACGACTACAAATCCGCCAGAGGATTCAGATTCAGTTTTGACGAATTTTGTGAGTCTCTCCCCTGGTCTGGTTGTTTTCACTCAGGTGTTAGACGGTAAGCTTCTTCTTTGGAGAACTGATGGTACCGCAACTGGAACCTTTATGATCGAGGACTTTATCACAGAGCCAGGTCGGGATGATGAACCTGATACTCCAGTTCAATTCAGGCGCCCGACCGTGGTCGGCAATACACTCTACTTCATGCTGGCAGATGACCAGCTCTGGAAGACCACTGGTGCCAATGATGATACGACAGTCAGGATGCATCGGTTCCGCCAAGGAACAGCAGGCTCTGACGCCGCCGATTTCACTCAGTTAGCCGATGGTCGGGTGGTCTTCTCCGCTTACACTACGGCGGAAGGGCGTGAGCCATGGGTTACTGATGGAACCGCTGCTAATACGATGCTCCTGAGTGACGTTATTCTCGGCAATAATCCATCTGAACCAACGCTGCCTAGAAATTTCACGCCAGCCACGACCAATCGATTTTTCTTCACTCAAGGCAAAAAGCTAACCACTGACCCTTTCGATCTCACGTATGAAAGCGAAATTTATGTCGTTGATGGCTCCAGTGTTTCTCTTTTGAAGGAAACCAATCCCTCGGGGGATTCTGCGGTGAGTAATCTCTGTTGGAATCCTAATAATTCCACACTCTTTTTTGCTGCTGAAAATGGGACAAACTCCAATCCGCCTGACATTGAGTTATGGAAGTCAGATGGAACAACCGTGGGGACCATGCTTGTTAAGGAAATCAATACGAGCACTGGAGGGGCTTCTTCACCGGCCAATTTTGTGGCTCTGGGCAACAATGTATATTTCTCAGCCGCAACAGATGGTGTAGGCCGTGAGCTCTTCAAATCAGACGGGACACCAGGAAATACCGTGCTGGTCAAAGACATAGCTGTTGGGACTAATGATTCAGATCTGGAGGAGCTAGTGGTCATGGGAGGGAAGATCTATTTTGTAGCGACTGGTATAGGTGGCTTGCTTGGAGTTCAGAATACGGGACGGGAACTCTGGGTGAGTGATGGAGTGCCTGAGAACTCTGATGGCGCACCGGTGCATACAAAGGTTGTGAGAGATATTGTGACTGGGAACGGCAGCTCCATTTCTGGCCAAGCCTATCTCACGGTCGTAAGCACACTCGTTGGAAATACAGTGGTTGGAAATACTCTGTATTTCGTCGCCTTTTCTTCACAGCGGATGATGGTGTGAATGGTCGTGAGCTATGGACGAGTAACGGTACCGCGGCTGGCACCGTCATGGTCAGCACCAGCAACCGGACTGGCTTGGTGACAGGTCCTGGTGATGCGGATATCCAGAATTTAACCGTGGTGAATGATGTGGTCACTTTTGTGGCCAATGATGGGGTCTTAGGACGTGAGGTTTGGCTTTCAGATGGTACAACAAGTGGCACTTTTGTGGCCGCGGACTTCATTCCTGGAACTAGTTCCTCCAATCCATCAAGTCTTTTTGGGTTTAATGGAAACCTGATTTTCTCAGCCTCCAATGCGGAAACCGGTGCAGAGCCGCGTAGTGCAGTGACTGCTCCCAAGATCTCTATTGAGCAGCCTGTCACGGTTGCGCTGCCAAGCAACGGATCGGCATTGGTCGATGTGACTCCGACGGCTCCGGTGCCATTCGGGACAGGTCCTACAGCCAGTGCGTCGTTGAGCTTCACCATTAAAAATGGGGGGATCAATAATCTCAGAAATGTGTCAGCACTGCTTAGCGGGCTCCATGCTTCTGAATTCTCTATTGCGACTAAGCCTTTATCGGTCATTCCCGGTTCTGGTTCCTCGACGCTGGTCATTAAGTTTACCCCGAAAGAGGGCGGAGAACGCGTGGCAAGGTTGACGGTGCTGAGCTCGGATCCTCTGATTCCGTCCTTTGTGATTAACTTGTCAGGTGAATGCACAAAGGAAACGACTGTAACAAGCCAGCCCACGTCGCAGTTTGTGAAGGTAGGTGCTCCCGTGACTCTCTCTGCTGCTGGCACCACAACTGCAACGACACCATTAACCATTCAATGGCGTAGAAATGGCGCAGCCATTGCGGGGGCAGTGACAAATCCATTGTATCTGTGGTCTGCCAAGCTCACGGATGCAGGTGCTTATACTGCACAATTTAAGAGTAACACTACCACTGCAGGCACTGGCACGAGTGACGCAGCACAGCTCTCTGTTGTGGAAGATTTCTCGCCGGCCCGTGTTCAATCAGGGGCGGCGACTGCTAAGACCACCATTGATGTTAAAGCTACAAGCAGTGGAACAGCTTTTCCCCTTCGCTATCAATGGAAACGGTCGGCCAACAGCAATCTCACCAGTCCAGAATCGTTGGTGAACAGCACGCCCGCGGCGGTAACAAAATACACGAATGTCACTACGCCAACTCTTACCATAACAGGGGCGGTGGAAGCAGATAGCCAATTTTACTTCTGTGAGGTCAGAGATGTTAATAATAACATGCTCGTAGGCGGTACAACTCACCTTAAAGTTTTCAGCTTTCCTCCTCAGGTGGATGCGACACAGACCATGCCTCATGGCATTGTGAGCCGTTTTTACAGCCATCAGATTCTGCTCGCAGACAACACGATAGCACGCACACCATTGACCTTTTCAGCAACCGGTCTGCCACCAGGATTGGCGGTTGATACAACGACGGGACTGATTAGCGGACGACCAACCAAGTCGGGCTCATACTCATCAATAGTAATATCAGCCACCAATAAGGTTACGCCGCTTCCAGTAGCAATTACAATGAATACTGTGCAAATTTTGGCGATGCCAACGGGTCTGGACGGTTTTTATACAGGTCGTGTTGCGCGTGACCCGAATCTCAATGACGGCTTGGGTGGTCGTTTTGAATTAACTGTCACCAAAGATACAGGTGCTTTTTCAGGTCATTTCATCATGGGTACTCTTCGACTGCCATTCAAAGGAGGGCTGGATATCGGTATCACAGCTGGCCAAAGCCCAACTACAGCTACTCCCTACGAAGCAACGGTTACGGTTCCCCGCCCTGGTTTTCTGGCTCCCATTACGTTCACCTTTACGATTGATGACGTTACGAAGAACCATTTCTCGTCAGGGCAAGTGAGTGTGGCAACTTCAGCTGGTCCCGTGGTAGCCGCAGTGAGTGGCTGGAAGCAAATCCGAAAAGCGACTCCAACGGCGGAATCAGCCATTGCTTATGCCGGACTGTATAACTTTGGAATTCGCTTGCCAGCTCAGATCAATTCCGCAGCCAACCCAAATCTCTCAAATCTAAGTGTGCCCCAAGGGAATGGTTACGGCAGCTTTACCGTGGCAGCAGCAGGGACACTGACCCTAGCTGGCCGCACTCCAGATGGGGAGACCCTCACAGGTTCCACTTTTGTGGGGCCGTCAGGGCAAGTCCTCTTTTTCCAGACCCTTTATACGACGGTTCGTAAAGGCTCCATCCTGGGTCAGCTTAATTTGGGCTTGGGAACTGCTCCCGATCCGAATGATACCACCGACAATACCCTTACCAGCACGGTTCTTGATTGGGTGCGGCCCCCGAATCCAGCGGTTGTTTCAGCAGCTGTGGCGACTCGAACCTACCGCGCAGGGTTTGGGCTTGCGGGAACTCCGGTTGTGACGCCTGTAGAGCTGGAAGCTTTTGGCGGGCGTTATGTGCCGCCGCTGACCTTATTGAAAATCACAAGTCCACCAACGCCAACCCCCGTGCCTACTATCGCCAATGCTGAAGTGAAATTCAATGAAGGTGGAGTGGATGTTGTCGCGCCGCCAGTGGTAGGATCATCT
This sequence comes from Verrucomicrobiota bacterium, assembly GCA_026397605.1. Taxonomy (GTDB): domain Bacteria; phylum Verrucomicrobiota; class Verrucomicrobiia; order Verrucomicrobiales; family Verrucomicrobiaceae; genus Prosthecobacter. The sequence goes on from JAPLUM010000752.1 coordinate 14,827, forward strand.
CCTGAGCCTGATATCACTGCCGCTGTCACTAGCACGAATACTGTCGTCGTTATCTCCCCGAATCCCAATGCGGCCAAAACCCGCATCACTCCGACCCGCACTACAGGAGCCATTTCGGGTGGGTTTACCCTCATCAATGGCAACGCTAGAACGGTGGCTCCGCTAACGCCGAATCCCATTCTGCGAACAGCGACTTATCAGGGCCTGATTGTGCCAGACAATGTGGCAACCACGCATGAGGGAGTTGGTTACTTCATGCTGCCGCAGCTTCCTAATAACACGACTTTGAACACCATGACGCCCATTTTGTCTGGCAAAATGACCTTTAAAAAGCTGTAGTAATTTGCTGTTTTGCCTGCACTGCCGGAACGTCTGGCGGTTAAAGCTGAAGCAGAATCATTTTTTGTTCGAACCTTCACCCATTTTGATGGTCTGTTCATGCCTATGCCGCTCTTCCGACTTCTTATCATCGCTGCTTTGGCCTGTGCGTGGTGTCTGGCTTTGCTGGGACTGCGCTTCCATTGGAGCGGTCACACTTGGTTCTCCTTCATGGCCTGGAACCTGTTTTTAGCAGGTATTCCACTGGGTTTCGCCGTGATTTTGGCCAAAATCGAACGCTGGCGGTTGGCCACCCCATTATTGGCGGGCTGGCTGCTCTTTTTCCCCAACGCACCGTATGTGCTGACGGATCTATTGCATCTTAAGGAGCGCGGGGGGATGCCGCTCTGGTTTGATCTGCTGATGCTGCTATCCTTTGCTCTGGTGTCTCTGTGGATGGGTTTTCAGTCTTTGCATCTTGTTCAGGTATGGATTGCTGAAAAGACCTCAGCTGCTGTGGCATGGGCCTTTGTGGGGATCTGCCTGCTGCTTTCAGGTTTCGGCATTTATCTTGGCAGATTCCTGCGCTGGAACAGTTGGGACTTCATCCGCCGGCCTGAGGCCCTGATGAATGATATCTGGGTACGCTTTGCCGATCCTTTGGCGCATGAGCGGACCTGGGGTGTCACTCTGGGTTTTGGTGGACTACTCATGATTGGCTATCTGTTCTGGATCTTCTCCACTTCAAACACCCGAGTCCCGCGCACCCATGCCGACTGAGCCTAGTTGGAGTCACTTATTGCTCTTTGATGGCGTCTGCAATCTGTGTGCAGGCAGCGTGCAGTTTGTCCTCCAGCATGATCGCAGCGGACTCATCCATTTCTGTTCCATTCAGTCGGAGCTTGGTTCCAGGTTGTATCGTGAGCAGGGCTTTGACGCTCAGGAGCCTGAGTCAATGCTCTTCATCACACCGACGGGCATTTATGCCAAAAGTGATGCAGCACTCAAGCTCGCTGAAACCATGGGTGGCCAGCTCTCTTGGCTGCGCTTTTTCCGCGTGATCCCGCGTTCGCTTCGGGATAGAGCCTATCTATTCATCGCCTCAAACCGCTATCGCTTCTTTGGCAAAAAGGATCAGTGCTGGCTACCACGCCCCGAATGGAAAGCGCGTTTTGTTTCTTGAAGATGGTTTGGGGCCAGTCGATGACGCAGCTGTGATTTAACAGATACAAATACTTGTAACCGCGGTGCGCATGTCTGAGAGTTCAGTTTCATCCTCACCGCCTCATGCGCGACTACTTTATCCGACGCTTCCTGCTCATCCTTCCGACGCTGATCGGGGCGACTCTGGTTGTGGTTGGCCTAACTCGGGTCGTGCCTGGAGGGCCTATGGAACGTGCGATGCAGGCGGCCCTGGCGAGCGAGCACGGCGGTGGATCCAAGAACGCTGGCTCGTCTCTGACCGATGAACAGAAGGAGGAGATGGCTGCCTACTACAACTTCGACAAGTCTTACCTCCCAGCCTATGCCATTTGGCTTGGCATCTGGCCGCGTGAGGAAACGAAGCAGCTGATCAAGTTTGACGAGGGCAAGAACGAGATGCCCATCACGCTGAAGATCCTGCTCCCACGGGCCGAATGGACGGCGACCAATGCTTACAAGGTTTCCCAGGTCACGGTGAAGCGTGATGGCACGCTTAATGGTCCAGATGCGGATGTGATCGCCCACTTCAAAACACGCGCTGAGCCTGAAAAGCAGCGCGTGGCCGTGTTTCATCCTGCCTTCAGCGGCCTGCTTCAGGGTAACTTTGGTCTCTCCACAAGCTACAACCTGAGCGTGCTGGACATGATGCTCTCCAAGATGCCGGTCTCGATCTTCTACGGCCTACTCACGTTCTTCATCGCCTACATGGTCTGCATACCGCTCGGCATCCTGAAGGCGATTAAGCATCGGACGGTGATTGATAATGTTACTTCGATCCTGATCTTCATCGGCTATGCCATTCCGGGTTTTTTGCTTGGCAGTCTGGTCGTGGTGTATCTTGCCGCGCGTATGGGCTGGTTTCCCACTGAGGGATTCACCAGCGAGAACTTTGCCTCGCTCACTTTCGGCGGTAAGTTGTGGGACATCATCCATCATGCTATCCTGCCACTGGCCTGCTACATGGTCGGAAGCTTTGCCTTTCTCACGATGCTGATGAAGAACAATCTGATGGACAACCTGGCCGCTGATTATGTGCGCACGGCCATCGCCAAAGGTTCAAGTTACAAGCACGCAGTGCTGGGACATGCGCTGCGCAATTCGCTGATCCCCATCGCTACGACGCTCGGCAGCATCACGACCGTATTTGTCGCGGGCTCACTGCTGATTGAGCGCATCTTTAACATAGACGGCTTCGGCCTGCTCACGATCCAGAGCATCAGCGACCGCGACTATCCGCTGGTCATGGGCATCCTCACGCTGGATGTGATCCTCATCATGCTGGGAAACATTCTGTCTGACTACCTCGTCGCGCTCACTGATCCGCGTGTGCGCTTCAACTAAACCATGTCCCCTCGCACCACAGGCATAGCCCTCATCGCCTACTCGCTGCTCTCCCTGGCGCAGCGGCTGGCGAGCCTGCATGTGCCTGTGCTGAAGATACCTTTCCTCGCTGGAAATCCTGTGGGATTCATCCTTGCATCCCTGCTGCTCGCGTTCGGTCTGTGGTGGGTGATCAAAGGCCGCACTGAGTGGAACATCTCGCCTTTGACGTTAAAGAAGCTCCAGCGCTTTGCCCACATCCGACGCGGCTATGTTTCCTTCATCCTCATCCTCGGACTCGCCGGCATCGCATCGCTGGACACCCTGATTGTTGGCAAGCGCGCCTTGATGGTGAGCTACCAGGGGAAGTGGAGTTTTCCTTTTGTGAAGGGTGTCATGCCTGGCAAAACCTACAGTCTGGAAAGCGATGCCGAGGCTGACTATCGCGAGCTGAAAAAGCGTTTCGAAAAAGAGGACAAGGGCGACTGGGTGCTGATGCCGCTGGTGCCCTATGACTCGGCGCTCGACACGCCGGAGGTCATCGAGACACTCGACATTCAGGACGGCAAACTGCTGCGCAATGGCAGGCCCTACAGCGGCGCGGCCTACACAGTTTTTGCCTCAGATGCTGAGATGAAGCGCCAGGAGTTCCAGTTCCGCAATGGCGTGAAGCACGGCGACTTCCGTGGCTGGAATGAAAAGGGTGAAACCATCGAGCAGGGTGCTTTCACCAAAGGAAGCCGCACGACCTACAGTGACTTCATTGATGGCAAAGCGGCAGCCTATGAATCCCAGGCTGGCGGTGTCTGGCAGCGCCTCGTCTATCCACCCGCGCCGCCTTCGTCCACCCAGAAGCACTACCTCGGCACGAACACCACAGGCGCGGATGTGCTGGCCATGCTATATGGCGGCCTGCAGCAGGCCTTGATCGCTGCGGTGCTGTTTGTCATCGTCGTGTTCGCGGTCGGTGTCCTCATCGGTGGCACGCTGGGCTACTTCGGCGGATGGGTGGATCTGACCGGACAGCGGCTCATCGAGATCTGGCAGGTGCTGCCCTTTTTGTTCGTCGTGATGTTCATCAGCTCGCTGCTCAATCCCACGCTCAGCGTTCTGGTGATGATCCTTGCATTGTTCGGATGGATGAAGACCACGAGCTACCTGCGCACGGCCACCTACAGGGAAAAGGAACGCGATTATGTGGCTGCCGCGCGTCTGCAAGGCGCCAGCACTCCGCGTGTGATCTTCCATCATGTGCTGCCGAACGTCATCGCCATCCTGGTGACGCTGGCCCCCTTCGAGGTGGCGCTGGTCATCACGGATCTCGCCGCGCTGGACTTCCTCGGCTACGGCCTGCCACCAGATGTGCCAAGCTGGGGCCGCCTGCTTCATGAAGGCGTGGATAACTTCAACTACCCCTGGATCGTCAGCAGCGCGTTTGCCGCCATGAGCCTGGTGCTGGTGCTCGTCACCTTTGTGGGCGAGGCCGTGCGCGAGGCCTTTGATCCGAAAAAATTCACCACCTACCAATGATCGGCAAGCCACCAGTGAACAGTGAAGAACGACGTAGCACCAGCCGCGTCGCTCCATGGGCATGGCCACTCTGCGCCTTGCTCGTGTTGCTGGGCTCCTCCTGCTCAGACGATGCTGATGAACGCTTCCCGCCCTACGACAACACGGCGGAAGTCGAGGCCGAGTGGAAGGCGAACCCGCAGATCTACCAATTCAAGACCCTCGCCGACCTGCCGCCTAACCTACAGTGGGAAACAGGGGCTGATTATCCGGAGCTTGGCGATCCGGCGGCGAAGAAGGGCGGCACCTTCAACTACGACATGCCGAACTTCCCGCCCACGCTGCGCTTCATAGGGCCGGATGGCGGAAACACCTTCCGCAGCGAGCATTGGGACAACATTGAGATGTCGCTCGTGCAACTCCATCGCAACGTGGGCAAGTGGATGCCTTGCATCGCGGAAGCGTGGGCGGTGGGGGATGACCGCAAGACGGTCTATTTTAAATTGGATCCGTCTGCGACTTATTCCGATGGCGTGAAGGTCGAGGTCGAGGACTTCTTCATGACGCTGTACATCGCGCGTTCGAAGCACACGAAGGATCCCTACTCTTACGCTTATTCGAGGGAACACTACGCCTCGATCTCCAAATACGATGACCACACCATGTCCATCACACTGGTGGAAACGGCTCCCGATCCTGTGCTCCTCACCGGCGCTCCCCAGGACGGTCTTGGCGGCCCCATGCCGCGCCATTTTTTCCGTGAGTTTGGCGATGACTTTCCCGCCCGCTACCAGTGGCGCAAGATGCCGACGACAGGTGCCTACGACATTCTGCCGGAGGACATCAAGTATGGCCGCAGCATCACGCTGACCCGGGTGAAGAACTGGTGGGCCAAGGACAAAAAGTACTACCGCTATCGCTACAATGCGGATCGCTTCGTTCACAAAATGGTGCCCAATCTGGACACAGCGTTTGAGTTGTTCCGCCAGGGCAAGATCGACCACTTCAGCTCAGCTGCGCAGATGCTGCCGCCGAACTATTGGTATGATAAGGGTGACATCCCCGAGCTGCTGAATGGCTATATCGAGCGCTACACCTTTTATAACAGCTTCCCGCAGATCCCGCGCTGCCTCTACATCAACCAGAGCAAGCCCTTTCTCGACAACCTGGACGTCCGAACCGGCCTGCACTACGCCATGGACATCGAGAAAGTCATCGCCGTGGTGCTGCGTGGCGACCCGGTGCGGATGCAGAACAGCTGGTCAGGCTTTGGGCGCTTTATGAATCCTAATCTCCGGGCACTGCTCTATGACCCTGTGAAGGCCCAGGAGCATTTTGCAAAGGCGGGCTTCACCAAACGCAACTCCGCCGGCATCCTGGTGAATGCGGAGGGCAAGCCATTGTCCTTCACGCTCACCATCGGCACTTATCCCGCCTACACCCAGGCGGCGCTGATCTGGAAGGAAGGCGCGCTTAAGGCCGGGCTGGACCTGAAGATTGAGTCCATTGACTTCACCCAGCTCTTTAAGAAGGCAGAGGAAAAGGAGCATGAGATCATTATGGCGGGGTTCGGGGCCACACCGCCATACCCGGAGATGTGGCAGTACTTCCACTCGATCAACGCCTATGAGATGAAGGACGGCAAAAAGGTAAAGAAGCCCAACACTTCTAATTTCACGATGACGGACAACCCGGAGCTAGACAAGCTGATTGACCAGCAGCGCAAAGCGCCCAACGATGACGAGATGCAGCGCCTGTGTTGGCAGATCCAGGAGATCACCCACAACAGTCGCTGCCAGATAACGACCTGGGAGGCACCGCTTTACCGCTATTTTCACTGGCGCTGGCTGCGCTGGCCGAAGGATGGCAATCTGAAGCAGACACGCGAGGGCCTCGACTCTTTTGCATGGTGGATTGATGAGGGCATCAAAGCCGAGACCCTGGAGGCCATCCGCAATGGTAAGAGCTTCGGTGAAGTGTCACGTGTGTTTGATCAATACCGCCAGAAATGATGAGCAACACTGCCCCCATCCTCCAAGTCAATCATCTGGTGACCGCATTTGACACCGACGCAGGCCGCATGACAGCTGTCGATGGTGTGTCCTTCGATGTGCCGCGTGGCAAGACGCTCGGCATCGTCGGTGAGTCGGGTTGTGGTAAGAGTGTGACCGCCTTCTCCATCACACGCCTGCTTCCGCAGCCGCATGGGAAGATTCTCGGCGGCAGCATCCTGTTTGAAGGCAAAGACCTCGTGACCCTGCCGCATGAGGAGATGCGCAAGCTGCGCGGCAATGACATCTCCATGATCTTCCAGGAGCCCATGACGGCGCTCAATCCCGTGCAGACTGTCGGGAAACAACTCGCCGAAGCCATTCTACTTCATGAGCAGGCCAGCCCGGACCAAGTCCGCACTCGCTGCATCGACATGATGAAAAAGGTGCGCATTCCCGCGCCCGAGCAACGCATCAACGAGTATCCTCACCAACTCAGCGGCGGCATGCGTCAGCGCGTGATGATCGCCATGGCGCTGATCAACACGCCGAAGCTCCTCATTGCCGATGAACCCACCACCGCACTTGATGTCACCGTGCAGGCGCAGATCCTGGAGTTGATCAAAGAGCTGCAAGTTGACCTCGGCATGAGTGTCATTCTCATCACTCATGATCTCGGTGTCATCGCTGAAGTCTGTGATGAAGTGGCCGTCATGTATGCTGGCCGCATCGTCGAGCGTGCCAGCGTTTTTGATCTTTTTAAAAATCCACGCCATGCCTACACCCAAGGTTTGCTGGAAAGCATTCCCCGTCTCGACAGTAAGCCGAAGACTCTATTGAAAGCCATTTCTGGCAATGTGCCCGGCATCGCTGACTTCAAGCCCGGCTGCCGTTTCGCCGAGCGCTCCGGTCGTGAGCATACAGAGGCTCACCTCACCACTCGTCCACCTTTCGTCGAGATCGCGCTGGGGCATTGGGTGGAAAACTGCCCCATCTGTGCTGGATTGAGCGTTGCCGTTTCTTTTTCCGCTAGTAATTTAAATCCTGAAACCCAGACCCGCTATGACCCCCCTAGCAACCGAGATGCTCAAGACACGTTTACGGATGCCCTCCGCTACCTTCGAGCAAATGAAAGCACAGGTCATTCGTCACAAAGCCGTGCGGAGCGCGAGACAGAACGCCAGCGGCAGCTCGGGCTCCTCTCCGAATGGTGCCGCGAACATGGGAAAATAGTTTCTGCGGAGACAATGGGTGAAGCCCTCGACCAAGGTGCTGAACACACCATTTATGGAGATCTCAAACGCAACCGCGCCATCAAAGTCACCTATCCTGGCCGTGCGGGCAATGACTTCAGCCGAGGGCGACTTCTCGCAGCTCATCCTACCGAGTACTTCGAGCGCTGGATCAATCACAATGAACTGTTCGGGGATGCGGCAATGTTCGAAGGTCTGATCGAAGCTGAAGACGGACACCAACTGGTGATTTCTCAGCCTTGGATCATGGGCGATGTTCCCGACCGTCAGCAAACTTGGGAGAAACTAGCCGAGATGGGCTTCGAGCCAGTTCCCAATGGACAAGATTTTTTCCGAGTGTCCGACTCACTTGCATTGCTCGATTGTCACGATGGTAATTTCATCCTCGCAGAAGATGGGCGGCTTTTGTCCATTGATGCGCATCCCATCTTTGCCGATGATTCTTTGAAACGCGCACTTTATCTCTAGCTAATGCCCCTCCTCACTGTCCAAAATCTCCAGCAACACTTTCCTGTCCGTGGGGGTTTGCTCAGGCGTTCTGTGGCTTCATGCAAGGCCGTAGATGGAGTGAGTTTTTCTTTGAATGCGGGGGAAACTCTCGGGCTAGTCGGTGAGTCAGGCTGTGGCAAGACGACGCTGGGAAAGGCCATTGTGAGATTGTTAAAGCCGACATCAGGGAAGATCGAGTTTGATGGTCAAGACATCACTACTTCTAGCATCGGTGCGTTGAGACCGATGCGGCGGCATGTGCAGATGATCTTCCAAGATCCGGCTGAGTCTCTCAATCCACGCCATACGGTGCGGGATATCTTGGAAGAGCCTTTCATCATTCAGAAAATGGGGGCCAAAGAGGAGCGCCAAAAGTGGGTGCTGGAGCTTTTGGATAAGGTAGGACTTCCTTCCAGCGCGATGGATCGCTTCCCTTTCGAGTTCAGTGGTGGTCAGCGTCAGCGTATCGGCATTGCGCGCGCCATTGCTTTGAAGCCAAAGCTCATCGTGTGTGATGAGCCCGTGTCAGCGCTGGATGTGTCGGTGCAAAGTCAGGTGCTGAATCTGTTGCTGGATCTCCAGCGTGAGATGGGACTGAGTTACCTTTTTATCGCCCATGGTTTAAGTGTGGTGAAGCACATGAGTGATCGGGTCGCGGTCATGTATCTGGGCAAGATTGTCGAGCTAGCGCCTGCGGAAGAGCTTTATCAAAACCCACGCCATGCTTACACGAAGGCGCTGTTGGATGCCATTCCGGTGCCTGATCCAGCAATGCGGCGTAAGCGCGAGTTGCTGCAGGGGGACGTGCCTTCGCCCATTAATCCGCCAGCAGGCTGTGCTTTTGGGCACCGTATGAAGCATGCTCAATGGCAGGCCAGTGTGGGCATGGATTTGTCGCTCAAAGAAGTGTCGCCAGGACACTGGGTGCAGCCTTGTCCTTGCTGCACCCAGGTGTAGATTTGAGTTATCCCAGAGCGGCCATCATCTCGCGCAGCTTGGCTAGCTTTTCCTGCCAGTCGGTTTTGCGCAGTTGATGTTCATCCAGCACTTTTTGCGGGACTTTGCTGGTGAAGTTTTCATCGGCCAGTTTGGCGGTGACTTTCTCCAGCTCGGACTCGGCTTTGGTGAGCTCTTTGCCAATGCGGGCGCGCTCGGCTTCGATGTCGATCAGGCCATCTAAGGGCAGGAAGATGGTGCCAAGCGGGGTGATGGCGCTTGGTGTGCCTTTGGTCGGCACAAAGGCGGCATCGACCTGAAGGGGATCGGCATTCAGGAGAATGCGCAGGACTTCGATCTCGTAAGCGGGTAGCTCCTGGTTCGGTTGGAGGACAAAGCGGACCTTCTTGGTGATGTTGAAGGTGCTTTTCAGGCCACGGCCCAAATTGACGGCTTCATACTTCTCGTTCGCGGTCTTTTCGTCCTCTGGAAGGATGCCGAAGTGAGCGAGTTCGTCAGCATCCAGCGGCTTCGGCCAAACGGCGAACATGATGCTCTTGCCGCCTTGGTTTTCAGGAAGGTCGGCGTTGAAGCCCATCCCGTGCCACAGCTCCTCGGTGATGAAGGGCAGGAATGGATGGAAGAGACGAAGTGTCTGGCCCAGCACAAAGTCGATAACGGCGAGCGTGTTCTCTTTGCGCTTCGCATCGCTTCCTTGAAGGACGGCTTTAGACGCCTCCACGTACCAGTCGCAATACTCGCTCCAGAAGAAGCGGTAGAGCGTGGCGGTGGCGTCGCTGAAGCGGTATTCTTCGAGCGCGATGCTGACTTCGGTGATAGCGGTGTTGAGGCGCAGGAGGATCCATTTGTCGTCGCTGCTGAGCAGGGCGGCGCTGATTTCCGTCTCTACCTCGCCGCCTTGCATCTGGCGGAAGCGGGCGGCGTTCCAGAGCTTGGTGCAGAAGTTGCGGCCGAGCTCGACGTTCTTTTCGTCGAAGCAGATGTCCTGGCCGAGCGGAGCACTGCGCATGATGCCGAAGCGCAGAGCATCTGCGCTATAAGTGGCGATGAGGTCCAGCGGATCAGGCGAATTACCGAGTGACTTGGACATCTTGCGGCCTTGCTTGTCGCGGATGATGCCGGTGTAATAGACGTTCTTAAACGGCAGCTCGCCCATCCATTCGAAGCCCGCCATGATCATGCGGGCAACCCAGAAGAAGATGATGTCTGGACCGGTAACGAGATCGGTCGTGGGGTAAAACGCACGAAGCGTTGGAATGGTAGAGTCATGGGCTTTGTCTCCAGTCCATCCCATCGTCGCAAACGGCCACAGCCAAGAGCTAAACCACGTGTCGAGGACGTCGGGGTCTTGCTCCCAGCCTTCACCTTCTGGGGCTTCTACACCGCAGTAAGTTTCTTCGCCGCGATACCACACCGGCACACGGTGTCCCCACCAGACTTGGCGGCTGATGCACCAGTCTTGCAGGCCACCCATCCAGTGATCAAACACTTTGGCCCAGCGGTCGGGGTGGAACTTCATGGTTCCGTTAGCCACGACTTCCTGGCTTTCTTTCACACTCGGATATTTGAGGAACCATTGCTCACTCAAACGAGGCTCGATAGGCACGTCGGCGCGTTCGGAGAAGCCGACGTTGTTCTGATGGGGTTCCTCTTTGATCATGGCGCCCATTTCGGTGAGCAGCTCGACCGCTTTCTTTCGGCCTTCAAAGCGATCCAAGCCAGCGAGGTCTTTGCCAGCAAGCTCATTCAGCACACCGTTTGGATGTAACACGTCGATGACCTCTAGGCTATGACGTTGGCCGATTTCAAAGTCAGCCTTGTCGTGAGCGGGCGTCACTTTCAATACACCTGTACCAAATTCGAAATCGACATGGTCATCCGCCACGATGCGAATCGATGCCTGATTCTCCAAAGGCAACGGACGACGAATGTGTTTACCGACGAGATCGGCATAGCGCGGATCTTTCGGATTCACAGCCACCGCTGTATCGCCAGGGATCGTCTCAGGACGCGTCGTCGCAATAGTGAGCCAAGTGCCGGGAGCTTCGACAACTTCCACTTTAAAATGATACATGAAACCTTTTTGCTGCTTCATGATGACTTCCTCGTCGCTCAGGGCGGTGAGGGAGGAGGGACACCAGTTCACCATGCGTTTGCCACGGTAGATGAGACCCTTTTGGTAGAGATCCACGAACACGCGCATGACGCAGCGGTTGTAGTCCTCATCAAAGGTGAAGCGCTGGCGGCTCCAGTCACAGGATGAGCCGAGCTTTTTCAGCTGATCGATGATGATGTCGCCCTGTTTCTCTTTCCATTCCCAGATTTTTTCGATTAGCTTCTCACGGCCCAGATCGTCGCGGTGTTTGATGACGCCTTGTTTTTTCAGCGTCTTTTCCACCACATTTTGGGTGGCCAGACCGGCGTGGTCTGTGCCTGGCAGCCAGAGCACTTCCTTCCCAGCCATGCGGGCGCGGCGGCAAAGGATGTCCTGGATGGTGTTATTCAGCACATGGCCCATGTGCAGCACGCCCGTGACGTTTGGCGGTGGGATGACGATGGAGTAGGCAGGGCGTGTCTCGCTGACGCGAGCGGGATCGGCCACAAAGCATTTGTCATCCAGCCAGCGCTGATACCAGCGGGCTTCCACGTCGGCTGGGGTGTAGGTCTTTTCGAGTTCGGGCATAAAGGGCCGCCAAGATGGGGGAAAGCGACCGTTTTGCAAGGAATCAGGAAATCAGAGTACGGCGCACTCTCGGAAACTGAAGTACGGCTGGGATCTGCCCTCTGCTGGTGTGCCGATGATCAGGTGGTCTAAAAAGACAATATTAAAGAGATCCGCCGCATCCTTGATGCGGCGGGTGAGCCTGCGGTCGGCATCGCTAGGATCGGGGTCGCCACTGGGGTGATTATGCACCAGGATAAAGGCGTAGGCTTTATGCAGCAGCGCCTTTTGGATCACTTCACGGGGATGGGCGCTGGTTTCATTGAGCGTGCCGCGAAACAGCTCCTCATGGCGCATCAGGCAGAGACGGGTATTCAGCAGCAGAATGCGTACCGTCTCGTGATTGAGGGACTGGAGTTCTGAGCCGATGAACTTGTAGGCCAGTTCAGGGGTGTTGAGAGGCATTTCCCGAGCTTCCTGCTGCTCAGCACGGCGACCTAGCTCAAAGGCCGCTGCAAGATGAGCCGCTTTAGCTGGTCCTAGTCCGCGCATATCCACCAGGGTAGGGGCCTCGATCCGTGACAAATTGCGCAGAGAGCCCTGATCTTTCAGCAGCCGCTGGGCTATCTGGATCGCATTTTCCCCTTTCATCCCTGTATTGATGAAAATGGCCAAAAGCTCGGCATCTGATAAGGCTCCCGCGCCTAGGCGCAGGAGTCGCTCTCGCGGACGATCTTCTTCGGGGATGTCATGGATACGAGACATGAGTGAGGGCGCAGATTAGGGTTAATTTAAGCTTCAATTTCAATGTGATAGCGTGGCAGTGTCGGGTCAATCTGCTGGCTGTAAGCATCGATCCCTCCTGTCAAACAGCGTGCCTGGGTGAAACCGTGGCCGATGTAGTAGGCCACCGCATCCAGCGCGCGGCTGCCGGTGTGATCATAAAGGACGATAGGCGTGGTTTTATCCCAATTCGAAAAGGCATGCTGAACCAGCGTCTGATCCATGAATTGGGCACCAGTGATCTTCACCGCGTCATGCTCCTCGCGAGTGCGTGCATCGAGGAGTTGCAGTTTGGGCTCCGTTTTCATCAGCTCGGCCAGCTCTCGAGGGCTGATTTGCAACTGATCATCTTGGGAGTGGCTGTCCTGAATATGCTGGATCATCTCGGCCACGGGAATGTTTTCATTGCGTGCACAGACCGCAGCCAGAGTCTCAGTCGGGCTAAAAGCACAGCTACTGCAGCCGCCGATGTGGTAGCGGGCGAAAAGGGAGCGCTGGGCTCCTGGGTAGTAGCGCAGCACTTCGCCTAGAGTCGTTTCTGGAGTCAAAGGGGGAAGGTCGATGTTGGGCATGAGCCATTCATAGCTCATCAAAGAATTGGCGAAACTGTAAACTTCGTCTGTGCAATGTGCTCGAACACGCTAGAATTGCGCGTCATGCTTGAACGCGAACCACGCATCTATGTGCTCCCCACGATGATGACGGCAGGAAATATCCTGTCCGGCTTTGTCGCCATTCTTCAGATTTTCAAAGGTCGAGAGGGAGAAATCACCGAACATTACTACTGGGCCATCATTGCCATCCTCGCGGCTTGTCTCTTTGACGTGCTAGATGGCCGAGTGGCCCGTATGGGTGGCCAGGAGTCGCCCTTTGGCCGTGAGCTGGATAGCATCGCAGATATCGTCAGCTTTGGCGTAGCCCCTGCGCTACTTGTGCATGACATCGTCTTGAAAGACATCGAAAGGCCCGCTGGTCTCGGTTGGCTGATTGCCTCGGTCTATCTTGGATGTGGAGCCATGCGCCTGGCCCGCTTTAACTGCATTTCCGCCGCCAGCGACGGCACCGGCAGCAAACATTTTCGTGGTTGCCCCATCCCTGCTGCCGCTGGGGTGATCGCCTCTCTCACACTGCTGATGCTTTGGCTGGAGCAGGGGAACAAAGAGATCGGCCCGTGGAAATATGGGCTCGCAGCACTCATGGTCATGCTTTCTTACCTCATGATGAGTGATCTGGAGTATCCCAGCTTCAAGTCCATCAACTGGCGCACGCGCCGCTCCCCAGCCTGGGTGCTCATTTCCATCATCATCGTGGCATTCTCCGTGCAGAATTGGCAGTGGATGCCCTCCGTGCTCTTTGTCAGTTACCTGATCTACGGACTCGTGCGTCCCTGGGTCAGCCGCAGAGTGCGTCAGCAGATCGAGATCGAGTATGATGGCGGAGATGACCCCATCACCTCTGATTTAACAGATCAGCGAGAATCCAAAGATGAGGTCTTGCCAAAGGATGCGGCATCGCAAATCTAGCGCGCTCTCGTATCTCCTCTCCTCCCGACCTCCCCCCCCCCGAATGGCCGATTTTTATCAGCACGCGCGACTTCCGACCCTGCATCACCTCTCCACGCCAGACAGCAGCGCGCGTGAGGCCGAGCTGACAGAGCTCGCTGAAAAGCGGCCCATCGCCCTACTTTTACCTGCCCTTTATCAAGAGGTCGGGCGTCCTGCCTTGCCAGATATCTTGCGGAAAGTAGCTGCCGTGCCCTACATCTCTGAAGTCGTCCTCAGCATGAATGGCATGGACGAGGCCCAGATGACCCAGTCGCACAATCTGTGTCGCGATTGGCTAGGCGATAAAAAAATGACCCTGCTCTGGAATGACGGCCCCGCACTGCGCGCCGCTAACCAGCACTTTGAAGATGCCGGATCTCAGAGTGGCAAAGGCGCCAATATCTGGATGGGCATCGCCTATCTGAAAGCCGCAGGTCATGATGGCATCATCATCAGTCACGATACCGACATCCTCAATTACAGCCCCAGCTTGTTAGCGAAGCTCGGCTACCCCATCGCCCATCCACGGCTCGGCTACCGCTTTGCCAAGGGATATTACAGTCGTGTTGCAGATCGCCTCTATGGCCGTGTCACACGCCTGCTCATTTTCCCCTTGATTCAGGCCTTTCAGGAAGTGCTCGGCGCCACACCGCTTCTGGAGCATTTAGAGAGCTTCCGCTATCCCTTGTCAGGCGAGTTTTCGGGCGACTGCCACACGCTCGCCAGCTTCAGCATCCCCTCCGCCTGGGGACTTGAGGTCGCCATGCTTTGTGAGGTGCATCGTCATCTTGAGGTCAAAGAAATGTGCCAGGTCGATCTAGGCTTCCACTACGAGCATCGGCATCGCCAGCTAGAAGCTGGCAGCCTGGAGCCAGGCCTCGTCGCCGCCGCCGCAGACGTCGCCCGTTGTTTGTCATTCCATGTCCTGCGCGAGTCCCAAGACCGTGCCGCCGAGGCTTTGCTGAAACTTGTGCTTGAGCGCTATCGCGCCCGTTCCCTGGAGTGGATGGATCGCTATGAGCACGTCGCTCTTTTAAATGGCCTGAAGTTTGATCGCGCAGACGAAGCCTTCGCCGTCACCGCCTTTACAGAGGCATTAAAAGAGCTGACTCAAAGTGTCGCCAAAGAAGGACTGCACGCCCCGAAATTGCGCCCATCACCCGCTTCTGCCTTGAGCAGCATCACTGGTTTAGGTGCAGAAATCCAGGCCGCCGCGATCCGGTAGATCATTTTACATGCGCTTTACAGACGGCCTTATCGAGGTCGTGCAGACTTGGGGTGCTATGAATGCACTTACCCAAATCCTCTGCCTCACCACCCTCAGTTTTACCCTCGGCGCAGCTTTGCTGCCAGCGGCGGAACCCAATCAAGACAAAGCCATCGGCGACAACGAGTCGTTGGTGCAAATTGCCATCCTGATAGACACCAGCAACAGCATGGATGGTCTCATCGAGCAGGCGAAAAGCCAGCTCTGGAAGATCGTCAATGAATTCAATGATGCCAAGCAGGGCGACAAAACGCCTGTCGTTCAAGTGGCCCTGTATGAGTATGGAAATACCAATCTCAGCATTGGCACCAATTACATCCGCCAAGTGCTGCCCTTCACGCGGGATCTGGATCAGGTCTCTGAGCAGCTTTTCAAACTGACCACCAATGGCGGTGATGAGTATTGTGGGGCGGTCATTCGGGAGGCGCTGGATAAGCTAAGTTGGGAAAAAGATAGCAAGACCTACAAAGCCATCTTCATCGCAGGCAATGAGCCATTTTCCCAGGGGCCAATCAGTGCCAATGACGCCTGCAAAGCTTCCATTCAAAAAGGTGTCGTCATCAATACCATCCACTGCGGCAATCATGCGGAAGGTGAAAACGGCGGTTGGCGCACAGGGGCAGCTCTGGCAGAAGGTCGATTCCTCACCATCGATCAAGACAAGGCTGTCGTGCATATCGAAGCTCCGCAGGACAAAGAAATCACCCGACTCAGCATCGAGCTGAACAAAACCTACATCACCTATGGCAAAGACGGTGCTCGTGGATGTGCCAATCAGATTGCCCAGGACTCCAATGCCACTCGTTATGAAAAAGCGGGTGCCTCCGTGCAGCGTGCTCTGACCAAAACCTCCAGCAACTACTCCAACGCCACCTGGGATCTCGTGGATGCCACCAAGAAGGGCGGCGTCAAACTCGAATCCGTCGCTGAATCCGAACTGCCCGAAGAACTCAAGGTGCTAGCCCCTAGTGCCCGCCCCGCTTACATCGAGGGAAAATCCGCCGAACGCGCCAAGATCCAAAGCGACATCAAAAAACTCAACGAAGACCGCCAGAAATTCGTGGCCGAAAAAGACAAGGAAAGCGGAGAAGTCGCCCATGCCCACCATTCTTGTCATCGAAGACGATAGCGCTATCCGCCGTGGGGTGACGGATGCTTTGCGGTTCTCTGGTTACACGGTGCTGGAAGCGGCTGAAGGATCTGCGGGGATGGAGCAGGCGCAGAAGGCTACCTTTGATCTCATGCTGCTGGATCTGGTGCTGCCGAATTACAGCGGCTTTGAAATCCTGCGTGCTCTGCGTGATCATCGTCCTGGAACTCCGGTGATCATTCTTTCCGCTCGTGGAGAGGAGGCGGATCGTGTGAAAGGTCTGAAACTCGGCGCTGACGATTATGTGGTGAAACCCTTCAGCGTGCGCGAGCTGCTGGCACGTGTGGAAGCCGTCCTGCGCCGCTCCCCCGAGCGTCCGCATGCAGTGCAGCAGATCGAGTTCCCGCAAGGCGTTGCTGATATCGAACGCA
This sequence comes from Verrucomicrobiota bacterium, assembly GCA_026397605.1. Classification (GTDB taxonomy): domain Bacteria; phylum Verrucomicrobiota; class Verrucomicrobiia; order Verrucomicrobiales; family Verrucomicrobiaceae; genus Prosthecobacter. The sequence continues at coordinate 31,644 of JAPLUM010000752.1, forward strand.
TGGAGTTGCGCTACACAGACGGCACACGCGCTGAGTTGTCGGATCGCGAAGTCGGCCTCATCGAATACCTGGCAGCTCATCGAGGCCGCGCCATCTCTCGAGACGAACTCCTTCGCCGCGTCTGGCGCATCGAACCCCAACACACCGAGACCCGAACCATCGACATGCACATCGCTAATTTGCGCGCCAAGCTCCGCGATAGTGACGCTACTTTTTTGTTAACAGTCAGAGGCAAAGGCTACATGCTGGCGCAGTGACAAAAGTTTCGTCATTTTAACTTCCATGCGCCCCTTCCTCCGCTGGTTTCTCTTCACCGCCTGCCTTGCTGTTTTCACAGCGGCCATGCTGTGGATCAGTGCGCGCATTTTGGATCTTGAGGGGCAGCGTCAGCGCACAGCGGAGGAGGCTCAGGTGCAGGAAAAAGTGCGCTTGGCACTGTGGCGCATGGATTCGCTGGCCAGCGCTTTATTGATTCGTGAAAACTCACGGCCTGCTTGGCATTATCAGGCGTTTTATGCGCCGGATAATCTCTTTGCCAGCAGCACTCAGAGCATCCCCAAAGGCCAGGCGCTCATGCCGTCTCCTTTGTTTGGCAGTTTGCCAGATCTCGTGCAGCTGCATTTCGAGATCGTGGCTGGAATGTCATGCAGTCCGCAAGCCCCAGCAGGTCCGCAGAAGGAGCTCGCTTCCAACTGGTATGCTTCATCACCGCAGACAAGCCAGGCCACGAGCAAGCTGGATCAACTGCGGGAGCTCATCAAAAAGCACCCGGAAGTACAACTCCCGCCTGCTGTCAGCGTTGCACCTTCTGCGCCCGCTCCTGCCGCTGAGGATAAAACGAAGACTGCTGAGTTAAAGAAGGATCAACAAGACGCACAAATGGTCTCTAACTACATCGAGCAGACCCAGCGATCTCAGATCATCACTCCTGTGTGGGCAGATCAAGAACTACTGCTCGTCCGCCAAGCCAGCTTAGAAGGCTTGACCCGCCTGCAAGGTGTTTGGTTAGACTGGCCACTGCTCCAGACGCGGTTGCTGGAAACCGTGCGTGATCTACTACCTGAGGCCACGCTGATGGCCCTCAGTCCTGAAGCAGCGCGCACCGATGCCAGTGCTTTGGTGACGTTGCCTGTGAAGCTTCTCACGGGCAACGTCCCCATCACTCTGGTCGGAGCCAGTTCCCCTTTGAGGCCTGCCTTAGCCATTGCTTGGGCTTGCCTGATCGCTGCTGCACTGGCCATCGCCTTTGTGCTGCATCGGGCCGTTTTACTCAGCGAAAGGCGCGGTGCTTTTGTGTCTGCGGTCACCCATGAGCTGCGCACTCCGCTCACGACCTTTCGTTTGTATTCCGAAATGTTGGCAGATGACATGGTGCCCGACCCTGAACGCCGCCGCGAATACCTGAACACACTCTGCGACGAGTCCACCCGTCTCATGCATCTGGTGGAAAATGTGCTGTCCTTTTCCCGAATCGAGCGCGGACGCACCGCGGCACGGATGGAGGTCGTCAGTGTTCAGAGCCTGCTTCAGCGGATCGAGCCACGTCTGCGCCAGCGCACAGATCAGGTGGGGCTCACGATTCAAACGCAGATCGATCACGCCGCAGGTCTGGCCTCAGTGCAGGTAGATGCCCTGGCCGTGGAGCAGATCCTTTTTAATCTCACGGACAACGCCTGCAAATACGCCGCGCCTGATTCGCAGCCGAAAGAGCTGCATCTTTCCGCCATCGCAGAGGGCAGGGAAGTCCACTTTACCCTGCGCGACTTTGGTCCTGGTCTGTCTAAGCAAGCCCGCAAAAAGCTCTTCCAGCCCTTTGCCAAATCTGCCACTGAAGCCGCCCACAGCGCCCCTGGAGTCGGCCTAGGTCTGGCCCTTTGCCGACGCCTGGCCCGCGAGCTTGGTGGCAGTTTAAAGCATCAAGTTGTCAGTGGACGTGGAGCCTGTTTTTGTCTGAGTTTGCCACGACATTAGGAATACGCTCCGTTTTTGGATAAAGGCAGTTTTAGCCGTGAGTTCCGGCTGCTACTATTGTCTCAATCGGGTGTGGATGGCGGGTATATCTGTGTTAGGAGGTTCATCATGCAGGTCGAGCGTGAAAAAATCCAGATTCCCAGTGGGCATTCGTTTCGTTTGCTACGCTGGTCGCGGTCGGTGAGGGAGGTAGAGTGTGTGTTGGCTCCGGGTAAAGTGGAAAAGATCTTGGGTGAAGGCACACGTTGGCATTTCCATGTGGAGATGGAATTGACGCTGTTCACCGAAGGCAATGGTTCGCGCTTTGTGGGAGATCACATTGGCACTTTTGAGGCAGGCGATCTTGTCCTTCTAGGCAGTAAGCTTCCGCATTACTGGCACACTCGGGGAAACTCTAGCGGGATCTCCGTGCAATGGCATTTCCCAGAGGGGCATCCCTTTTGGGCTTTTCCAGAGAATCTGGCGCTCCAACCACTTTTTGATCAGGCTGGTCGCGGATTGCGTTTGAGTGGGCAGACAGCCGCGCGAGTCTCGGTTTTACTCCATGAAATGATGCCTACACAGGGTGCTGAGCAGCTAGCTCTGCTTCTGCGCACCCTAGCCCTCATTGCTGCAGCTCCAGAAGCAGAACGAACTTATCTTTCCGTACGTTCCTTTGCCCTCGCGGCAGAGTCGCACTATCAGCAGTCCATCTCAAAAGCCATGCGTCATTTGATCGCCCATTTTCGCGAGGAAGTCCGGCTAGAGGATATCCTGCTACTTACCGACCTCAGCCGCCCCACCTTTGCCCGTCAGTTTAAAAAACACGCCGGCCGCACCATGAGCGAGTTTTTGAATCATCTGCGTCTGCAGGCCGCCTGCCGCGAGCTTTTAGAGAGTGATCTCGGAGTTTTAGAGATCGCTCTCGGTTGCGGATTTACCCAGATATCCTTTTTCAACCGCCTCTTTCGCCGTCTACAGCATTGCAGTCCTACGGAGTATCGGGCCCGCCGGAAAAAATAAGCTGGGATACCAGTTCCCTGACAAGGCTTACGCCCGTAGTTTGACAAGCTAGCCTGTCACCTCTTGATTACCGCCATGTCCCAATCCCCATCCGATTTCCCCACCATGATCTCTCCGCCCTCTAACTTCATCGTCCCGATGGTGATCGAGAGTGAAGGGCGCATGGAGCGCTCTTACGATATCTATTCCCGCCTGCTGAAGGATCGCATCATCTTCCTCGGCAGTGATGTGAATGATCAGGTCGCCAATGTCATCATCGCCCAGTTCCTCTTTCTCCAGATGCAGGACCCGAAGAAAGACATCCATTTCTATATCAACAGCCCTGGTGGCTCCGTCACCGCTGGCCTGGCCATCTATGACACCATGCAGTTTGTCACCTGTGACGTGAACACCTACTGCATCGGCATCTGCGCCAGCATGGGAGCCGTCCTCCTGGCCGCAGGCACGAAAGGTAAGCGCTTTGCCCTGCCAAACAGTGACATCATGATCCATCAGGTCTCTGGTGGTGCCCGTGGAACCGCCAGTGATGTGGAGCGCACCGTGGACTTCATGTACAAACTGAAGCGCCGGTTGAACCGTATCCTCGCCCACCATTGTGGCAAGACCCCAGAGGTGATCGAAAAAGACGCTGACCGCGACAATTACATGAGCGCAGAAGAAGCCGCCGCCTATGGGCTCGTGGATAAAGTCTTGGTGAGCAATCGCGACCTGGCAGCGAAGGAGTAGTTTGAGGCTTTGATCAATGAAGAGGGCGGACCGACTGGTCCGCCTTTTTCATAAAGGTAAAGAATTCAGAGATTCATCACCAGCCTGAGCTATCGAGGGGCCATGCCGCCGCTGATTACTGTCATTCATCGCCATGGCATTTATGTGCCGGAGGCTGATCTGTGGTTGGACCCGCATTTTGGAGTGGAGCGGGCATTTATTTCTCATGCCCATGCGGATCATGTGGCTCGGCATCAGGTGACTTTTTGTTCGGACCTGACGCTGCGACTGATGGAGGCCCGGTTTGGGCTGAAAAAGGATGGGCTGTTTCATGCGCTGCCGTTGCGTGAGGTCCATGAGTGGGAGGGCTGGGAAATGCGGTTGCTGCCTGCGGGGCATATTCTGGGTTCGGCGATGCTGCATCTGACTCGGAAAAGTGATGGGGCGACGCTTCTCTACACGGGCGATTATAAACTGCGTCAAGGGCTGAGCTCTGAGCGCTGTGAGCTGCTGGCAGCAGACACACTGATCATGGAGACGACCTTTGGCCTGCCGCAATTTCACTTCCCACCACTGCCACAGGTGGTGAAGGAGTTGTTGAAGTTTGTTCAGGAGACTCTGGAAGATGGATGTATCCCCGTGCTGCTGGGTTACTCACTCGGAAAGGCCCAGGAGATCCTCTGTGCGCTGGCGGTAGCGGGTTATCCGGTGATGCTGCATAAGTCAGTGCATGAGATGACGGAGGTGGTGAAATCACTGTTAGGTCCTTTGCCCGAATATCGACTTTTTGAGGCATCCTCCGCTAAGGGGCATGTGCTGATTTTTCCGCCGAGTCATGGGAAGTCACTAGCGCTGAAAAAACTAAAGGTCTGCCGCACGGCGATGTTTTCCGGCTGGGCACTGCAATCGGGGGCGAAGTATCGCTACCAGGTGGATGAGGTGTTTCCCCTCAGTGACCATGCCGACTATCCTGAGCTGCTGGAAACAGTGGAGCTAGTGAAGCCGCGACGCGTTTATCTGGTTCATGGTTACACGCAGCAATTCGCTGCTGATCTGCGTGCTCGAGGTGTGGAGGCGTGGACGCTGGAAAAGGCAGATCAGATGGAGCTGACTTTAGCAAACTCTCAGGAAAAGGTGTCGTCGATAGCGGCTCAAACGGGTGTGCAGACTCATGCGGCATCAAGCCTAGATAAGTGTGAGGTTTATGCCGATGTTTCGGGATTCAGTGCCTGGGTGCAAGTTTGTGTCAAAGCATCGGCGGAGTCTTCCAGGTTGAAAAAAGTGGCGCTTTTAGCTGATTACTTGCGTGCGCTGAGTGAGGCTGATTTGATTCTGGCAGTGCGCTATTGCTCTGGGATGACGAGTGATCCTGCGGCTGATGCAGCGCCGCTAAATACAGGCTGGGCTCTGATTCGGCGCGCCTTGCAGGAGGTCAGTGGGGTGTCGGACGTGGAGTATCGGTCTATCTCACGAAGCCAAGCAGATGCGGGACGCACGGCCTATCTTGTCTTGCAGCGTGCGCCCCTGCACCCTGCTGCATGGAGCTTGTCAGAAGTGGCTGCTTTTTTTGATCTTCTGCGGCAGACCAGCAGTCAGGTCGCGCGAGTCACATTGCTACGCGATCAATTCAGCAAGAGATCAGCTGAAAGCGGATCATGGCTGGTGAGGCTGATGACGAGTGATCTGCGCATGGGATCGAAAGAGGGACTGATCGAAGAGGCTGTGGCGGCGGCCTTTGATCAGAAAGCCGAAGCCGTGCGAGAAGCGGCGATGCTTTGTGGTGACCTTGGTCGCGCGGCTGTGTTAGCCAAGGCTGGAAGCTTGCATGAAGTTTCTCCCAGGGCCTTTGTGCCGATTAAAGTCATGCTGGCCTCGCCTGAGGAAACGGCAGGTGCCATCTGGGAGCGGATAAATGCTGCTAAGACAGACACCATCTGGCTAGAAGACAAGTATGACGGCATTCGTGCGCAAGTGCATGCATTGGCTGGTCGAGCAGAGATCTACACCCGGGATTCAAAGCTGATCAGCGATCAGTTCCCCGAGATCACTGGAGCTATGAGACATCTGGGAGCCGATGTGATTTTTGATGGTGAGATCATTGCTTATGCTGAAGGCAAGAAGCTGACGTTTTTTGACCTGCAAAAGCGATTGGGCAGGAAGGATCAGGCGGACCTTTTCATGCCAAGTGAGATCCAGGTGCGGTATGTGGTCTTTGATCTACTTTGGCTCAATGGCTCATCTTTGATGAATGAGTCGCTGTCTGCGCGTCGGGCAGCTTTGGAGCGATTAGAACTGCCGGCTGGGATCGTTCGGATCGACGTGCAACAGGTCAGCTCGGTGGAGGAAATCGAGGCAGCTTTTTTAGCTGCACGGCGGCGAGGTAACGAGGGCCTGATTGCTAAAGAAGCCGCAAGCGCTTACACACCAGGGCGTCGGGGTAAGTCCTGGCTCAAATTGAAGAAAGCCTTTGCCACACTAGACGTGGTGGTGGTGAAGGCCGAGCAAGGCCACGGCAAACGCAGGCATGTGCTCAGTGACTACACCTTTGCCGTGAGAGATGAAACCCAGGCACTGCGAGTAATTGGCAAGGCCTACAGCGGTCTGACGGATGCCGAGATTGAAAGGCTCACGGAGCACTTCACCCAAAATACCCTGAGCGAAAGTGGGCGAGTTAGGACGGTGGTGCCGGATACGGTTTTGGAGATTGCTTTTGATTCCATTCAAGCCAGCAAGAGACATGACAGCGGTCTCTCTCTGCGCTTTCCACGCATCAAAGCCATCCGTGATGATAAGAAGCCTGAGGAGATCGACACACTGGCCTATGCTCAGAAGCTGGCAGGCTTGACCTGACTCACGAATGCGGACCACGAATGCGGTAAATACCTAGCATTTGGCGCACCGCAGCGAGCATGTCCCCGAGCTTCCCCCAATAAGGTCGAGGCGGCGTGAGCACGGTGACATCAGCTGCGGGAAAATGGGCGCGCAATTTGCCACTCGGATGCACGAGCACGCGATTCCCGACGAACTCCAGCAGCGGTATGTCAGCAGCGCTGTCGCTATACGACCAGCAATGAAAACGTTGCTCTTCCGTGAGTGCTGCCACGCCAGGAATGCGCTCATTCATGGCCAGGATTTTAGCTTCACGTTTGTTGTTCGTGCCGATGATCGGTGGGCGCATGGGCATGTCATTGCCGATCTGAAACTGAGTGGCGATGCAGTGATCAAAACCAAGTGCTTCAGCGATGTCGTGAGCGTAAAAGTCAGGGCTGGCAGTGTTTAGCACGAGCTTCCGATTCTGATGCTTATGCCGAAGAATCTCAGCACGCAGATCTGGGTAGATCCAGGTATCCACGCAGTCATGGGCAAAGTCGCGAGCAAGGTGACGGAGATGCGCGCGCTTCATGCCTGTGAGGTAGGAAAGAAAGGCGCGTTTAGCCGTCGCTGTGCTGACGAGACCCAGAGCACGCCCAATGGCAAAAGGGATGAACCAAAGATGCAGGACGATCCGCCAAGGATGACGCCGAAGCACGAAGTTGCAAAACAACGCCTGGGTATCGAAGGGCAGCAGAGTGTGATCGAGATCGAAAAAGGCGTAGCGCATGAGACTCTTTTAACGGTGAATGAGCGCTAATAAATGCTAATTCCCAGTGGAATCACGGTTTAAAGTCTGAAGAAAACTGTTTTCGCTGTTGCATTCGTCCATAAAGACACGATTCTAACCGTCCAATAGATCGCGGGGTGGAGCAGCCCGGTAGCTCGTCAGGCTCATAACCTGAAGGTCACAGGTTCAAATCCTGTCCCCGCTACCAAATGAAGGCCGTGCAGCAATGCGCGGCCTTCACCTTTTAAAGGTATTCAGTTTCACCGATTTTTAGCCAGTGATTGAAATTCTTGCAGTCATGCATTGCCTTCGCCATTAATGGCCGACATGTCTGACCTGAAATCTTACCTCACCGAACGCTGCCAATACGTGGACTCTTGGCTGGATCGGCTTATTCCATCTGCTGAGACAGCTCCAGCTACCATCCATAAGGCCATGAGGCATAGTGTCTTTGCTGGTGGTAAAAGGTTGCGGCCCATTTTATGCCTGGCGGCTGCGGAAGCCTGTGGCGGCAGCGTGGAGTCAGCGGCTGCAGCTGCCTGCGCTGTGGAGTGTCTGCATACGTATTCTTTGATTCATGACGATCTGCCGAGCATGGATAATGATGATTTCCGTCGTGGAGTGCCGACTTGTCATAAGGTCTATGGAGATGGCATCGCTGTGCTGGCGGGAGATTCACTTCAGGCAATTGCTTTTGAAATGGTAGTAAAGACGCCTCTCACCGCTCACTATCATGCAGGGGATCTGGTGCATGAATTGGCTCTCACCGCGGGTAGCCTGCATCTCGTGGGTGGGCAGGTGGCAGATTTGGAGGGAGAAGGTAAAAAACTGCCTCTGGAGGCGCTACGCTTCATTCATGAAAATAAGACAGCAGCCCTACTTACAACAAGTTTGAAGCTCGGTGGTATGAGTGCCAATGCCACCCCAGAACAAATGATGGCGTTGCGTGATTTTGGCATGGCCACAGGACTGGCTTTTCAGATCATCGATGACATTCTTGATGTAACCCAGACGAGTGAAAAGTTGGGCAAAAGCGCAGGAAAAGATCTCGCTTCCGAAAAGTCCACTTATCCAGCTCTCATTGGACTGGATGCCTCCCGAGATGAGGCTCATCGCCTGACTCAAGTGGCACATGATGCCCTTGCCATTTTTGGTCCGCAGGGAGCGCGCTTGCGTGAATTAGCAGATTACTTATTGGCTCGCGACTATTGAGTCGCAGGCTTATCTTTCGGACTGCGCACCCGATCACTGTAAAAGGTCATTTGATAGCTCAGATTCTCCTTGGCCCCTATTGACGAAGCCATGAGAGGTATAGCCACTCTGAAGGGGAATTCTGGGTAAGGTTGAAAATCCTTTTCAAAAGCCAGTAGTGGCCCCCGAAAGATCAGGTCTGGCCACTCACTATAGGGGCCTGCAAAGGCTTCATGCAGATAATTGACTTTAGCGCTGATCGGCGTGACGACGAAGCCTGCAACGTCTATTTTCTGTTCCTTAAGCTGGCTTTGCATCGTGGTAAAATCGGCGCGTTTCACCGGCATCCAAGCGCAGGGGATGTCTGCATACCAGGCAATGAACCAAGGCGCATCGGTGAAGACGATTTCCTCTGGCTCAATCAATCTCTTCAGAACTGGCACTTGGCTGGGTACGTAGGGTGGCCAGTAGGGGTAAATTCGGTTTCTCATGGTTAGACCCATTTTCAGATCTCCAGGTAGGGTGGCCATCATCGGAATGGCCGAAATTGTGAGCGCAATCACGGCAAAGCCATAGCGCTGCCAGAAGAAGCCCGCGGAGATCTGAAGGCGTGCCCAAAGAACGGCCAACATGGCGGAGCCGCCAATCGTCATCGCAGGGATAAGCACCATGTAGAGTGCATTATCGTCCTGAGTTTTGTCCGGCAGTCCGAGGAAGCCCATCCCAACTGCGGTGCAGAGGAAAATCAGACCTATGCCCTGAATCGATCTGACCACTTCAGCTCGACGGAAACGATGCATCAAGGCCGCAAAGAAGGAAAGCGCAGGCACCGAGTGTCCCAGGTAGGCATAGAGCTCGGTCAGTTGATTGGTCAAATTCCAGGCCACTTTACGTAGCAAATCGTCCACAAAAACCGGTGGTGTCACGATGGAGAATTCACGCTGCAGCATGCTGGGTTCTTGGGCTAGCAAGTGGGCCTGAAAAAGGGTTTTGGCACCACCGAGCACATCTCCCGACTGCTGCGTCAGCCACAAGCTCCAGGCAATCATGGTCAAAAAGGGCAGCCCAGCGACCCAAAGTGCTCCCTTTCGATGGCCAGGGAAGCCATGGGCCACCGCAACCACCAGTCCAAGGATGATCCAAACAGCCATCCAGTGCGTGAGCAGCATGAGCGAGGCCAGGAATCCCATGGCGATCATAGCCACACTCGTGCCGAGTCCTTCCTGAATCCGTATTTGCGCTGAGGCATAAACACGGATCGTAAGTGCGAACAACGGTAGGAGCAGCGCGACCGGACTACCGCTGACAGAAAGCTTCCAAAGTGGCTCACATAGAATCAACGCACCGACAGCAATGGCTGCAACCGAGTCATCGAAGAGTCGTCGCGCTGCCCCATGCGTCCATAAGATGGTGAAAAGCAGAAAGGTCACACCTATGCAGGCAATCGCCCGATCCATCAGATAGATGCCGCCATTTTTCGTCGGCTCAAAGGGGAAATGTCTTTCTAGTGCTTTGAACACAGGTGCCCAGATCACAGGTTGCAGAGGAGACTGTGTTATTTCCGGCATCTGCCCTGGCGTCACAGTTTTAGCCGAAGCATTGAACCGAGCTAAAGCATACGGGCGTATTACCTTGGTTTGCAGCCCATTCCCACGAGCTATCTCCCGGGCAAATTGAGCCTGCTCCATACCCGAAGCGCTATTGAGCCCTCTGAAAGTGATAAACACATGCACAAGAGCCAGTCCGATCGCCACTGCATAAAAGGCCAAACGAAAGATGGGCCGAGTGGCGTTAGTCTGGGGTTGAGGTGTCATGTTGGGAGTGAGCTGGCAGATTTGCCTTAGTTTAGTGAAAAAAGCAATCCTTGTCACCGCACTCACAGGGTTGCGGCCAGACGGTCTGCGCGCATAGTGGCGTGCATGTCTGATTCTCAATCCGCTGATCTTTCCCTTCTCGGCCGCTCCGAGCACCGTCTTCCTGCCTCACCTGATGAGGCCGCGCTGGAGACCTTTCCGAACCGCACATTGGCCCGCAACTACAGCATCCATCTCAGCGCCCCAGACTTTAGCTCACTCTGCCCTGTGACCGGTCAGCCGGACGCTGCCCATGTCGAGATCCTCTACATCCCAGACGAGCGCTGCGTGGAAACGAAGTCACTAAAATTCTACCTAGCCAGCTATCGCAATCATGCCTCGTTTAATGAAGCTATCGTCAATCGCATCCTCGATGATCTGGTGAAAGCCTGCGCGCCAAAGCAAGCGATAGTGCGTGGGCGATTTGTCCCTCGTGGTGGCATTCAGCTCACTTGTGAGGCACGCCATCCGAATCGTGATGTGCCGCTTGAGTGGCCTGCTTCGTCCCTCAGCTCATCGCATTAACTTCATTATGGCAAAGACGCTCATCTTGCTCAGTGGCGGTATGGACTCCACCGCAGCTCTCTATTGGGCCAGAAAAGAGCATGAAGTCGTCGGAGCTGTGAGCTTTGACTACGGTGCTAAGCACAATCAAAAGGAGATCGCCTTTGCCCAATGGCATGCTCAGCAATGTGGCATTCGTCATGACATCGTGGCCCTGCCTTTTATCAATGATCTCTTTGCCTCGGACTTGCTGAAAAGCGGTGGAGACATCCCGGATGGGCATTATGCCGATGAGAACATGAAGCGCACTGTCGTGCCTTTTCGTAACGGCATCATGCTCGCCATTGCTTGTGGCATCGCTGAATCACGTGGTGCAGAGACGCTGGTGATTGCTGCACATTCTGGGGATCACGCCATCTATCCAGATTGCCGGGAACCCTTCATGCAGGCCATTGCCGACTCCATGCGCGAGGGCACTTATGCGCGCATTGAGCTGCTTCGACCCTTTATCGCTATCGATAAAATTGGCATTGGCATCGCCAAACTAGGTCATGAGCTTGGGCTCGACTTCGCTCAGACTTGGAGCTGCTACAAAGGCGGAGACATCCACTGTGGTATCTGCGGCACCTGCGTCGAGCGTCGAGAGGCCTTTATCGAGGCCCAGTTGCCCGATCCCACCATCTATCTCAGTGCTGGCCCGCTTCCCTTGAAGCAATGAAAACTGCAGCAGCTTTTGTAGAGTAGGTGCCTGACGTTTTATCCCATCGACTTAACTTTAAATAGCGCACGGACATAGAGTATTCACGGAGAGGATCGATTCTGAAATTACAGGATGCTTCACGGAGGTCTCAGTGCCATGAATTGGCATGTCTTCGGAATTACAGGTCACGCTCAAAAAACACTTCGGCCATGCGGCTTTTCGCCCAGGCCAGGAGCAGGTGATGCAGTCGTTGCTGGCGGGCAGAAGTGCGCTTGCGCTTTTCCCAACGAGTGCCGGAAAGTCTCTCTGCTATCAGCTGCCTGCTCTGCTGATGGATGGGGTGACTCTGGTTATTTCTCCGCTGATTGCCCTGATGAAGGATCAGGTGGAGACGCTGAAAGGGCGGGGAATTGCAGCGGCACGGCTGGACTCTTCGCTTTCACTAGAGCAGTCTCAGCGGGTCTTTGATGACATGAGATCGGGCGTTTTAAAGCTGCTCTACATCGCGCCAGAGCGACTAATGAATGAAAACTTTGTCGCGCGCCTCAAAGAGGTGAAAATTTCCATGATGGCGGTGGATGAGGCGCACTGTATCTCGGAGTGGGGACATAATTTCCGCCCTGAATATCTGCGATTGGCGCTGATGGCTCGTGAGCTGGGAATCAAGCCTTTGTTGGCACTGACGGCTACGGCGACGCCTGAAGTGGCGCGTGATATTCGAAAGGCCTTTGGCATCGCGGATGCGGATCACGTGCAGACCTCGTTTCATCGGGCCAATTTACATTACCGCATCACCCCCTGTCCTGCGCTGAAGAGGAAGGAGTATCTGGCCAAGGTACTGGCAAAGCGGAAAGGCGCTGCAATAGTTTATGTCACACTGCAAAACACAGCCGAGGAAGTGGCAACGTATCTCCAGCGCAATGGGGTGAATGCTTTGGCCTATCACGCAGGTCTGCCAGATGAGCATCGGCACGCGGCGCAGGATTCCTTTATGAATGGTACGCTGGATGTCATCGTGGCCACCATCGCCTTTGGTATGGGGATCGATAAGGCAGACATCCGAGCAGTGTATCACTATAATCTACCGAAAACGCTGGAAAACTACATGCAGGAAACAGGTCGCGCTGGGCGTGATGGCAAGCCATCTCTCTGTGAACTGCTGGCCTGTAAAGACGACTGCATTGTGCTAGAGAACTTCACCTTTGGAGATACACCGACACCTCAGGCACTGCGCCAGCTCGTGGATCATTTGTTACGTCAGGGGCAGGAGTTTGATTTTTCACTCTACGATCTTTCCCAGTCCACAGACATACGCCCGCTCGTGATCGAGACCGTTTTGACAAACCTAGAGCTCACCGGTGTGCTGCGGCCTCTGGGAATGTTTTACTCCAGCTATCAGTTCCGCTTTCTTCAGCCTGAGGCGCGGATTTTGTCGGGGCATAAACCTGAACGTCAGGCGTTTTTGAAGCGTGTCTTTTCCGCAGGCAAACGTGGCACGAAGTGGATTACTCTGAATCCAGATGAGGCCGCTGAGGAGATCCAAGAACCGAGAGAGCGGATCATGAAAGCCCTGACCTGGCTTCAGGAGTCTGGTGAGATCGAGTTAAAGCCCAGCAAGGCGCGCCAGCGCTATCGACTCTGTGATGATGCCAGCGAGCGTGATCCCGGACCGATCAGTGTGCAGATGCAGCAGCTTTTTATCCAGAGAGAGACGAGGGACGTGGAGCGTCTGAATCAGGTCTTAGAGTTGGCTGAGCATCGCGGCTGCCTCACACGCTGGTTAATGCGCTATTTTGGAGAAGAGATGCTCGAAGACTGCGGCACCTGCACGAGTTGCCAAGAGCGGGCCAAAGGCGTGAATGAAGAAACCCCACGCCCGCTGCCCCAATCAGCTATTCCAGAGATCACCATGGAAAATGTGGCCTCCATCCGTGCTCTGATGGACCAGCGTCATGTCAGCCTGCGCACACCCAGGCAGCTAGCCCGTTTTCTCTGCGGCCTATCCAGCCCTGCTACCATTCGCGAGCGTCTCACTCGTGACGAGGCCTATGGAATGCTGGAGAAAGTGCCCTTTGCAGATGTGCTGGCGCAGACGGAGTCGATGCGTTAATTAACGGCGGAGCATGGACTGCATGAGCGGTAGCACTTTCGAGTAGTGGGTGCTCCCACCGCTGCGGCTGAGTTGTTCGCTGATGAGGTCGGCGGCGCTGACGACGTCTGCGGGCAGCAGTTCTTCATGGCTGTGCCCTTCACAGATGGCGTTGACCCGCACAAAGCTGGAGAGTCCTTCCCGAGTGACACTGACTTCTAAACAGGGGGCAGTGAGGCGCAATGACTGCAGGGCACATCCAGTTTCGGTCTCGATCAAGGTGACTCGCAGGATGGAGCCGTCGGCCTTTTGAAAGACGAGTCCTTTTTGGCTTTCGTCCATCACGGCTCCGAGCCGCTGAGTCACCCAGCCTGCCAAAAGAAGGGCGGCGCAACGTTCGGTTTTGACGTGGGTGATCTCGATGTTTTGCAGCTTGTCCAGATGCTCGCGCGCTTTCATATCCTGAAAGGCATTGGCTAAGGCCGTGCGTAAAAAATGACTCCGTGTCCAGCTCAGGTCGCGAACATCGAAGTGGGCCGTTTCTGCGGCTTTGGCAGTGGCCAGGCTAGCGAGCTCACGCTGAGGATCAGTCCAAGTGCTGCTGTCAATGATGAGGGTGCCGATCCGGCTGTAGAAACGCTCTTCAAAGTTCTTCGTCAGCTCACCCTGCCACCAGACGATGAGTGGTAGATCAGAGTCGAGATGGGCAAAGACAATGTTTTGCACCTGGGCCGCATCGCCGCCTTCCAGCACAAAAGAAATCTGCTCGCTGCAGACGATCTGCTTGCCCTGATAGGGCCTGCAGAGCGCATTGATCCAGGCACGGGCCCGTTGTGGCTTGACCTCTGGCAGGCACGTGATCATCAATGCCCGGCAGGCGTTTTCCGCAGTGATCTTGGCTAGTAAGTCATTGTTTTCAGTGAGTGACTCTGCGTCTTCACTGTAAATGGCAAAGTTGATCAAGGAAGCTCGTGTCTTCGCCACGTCACTGTCCCACAGCTCTTTGAGCGCGCGGTCGATCTTGGTGAGTGGAACTTCGGTGCCGAGGCAGGCAAGGGTATCTTCGGTGAGGGGCATGATTCTTCACTATTCTGCAAAGCAGTTCGCATCATACAACTAGGGAGTCGGCGCTAAACGCATCTCTGCAGGTTTAATTCTGTAAAATTGGCGCTTTGGTATGGGGTGGTTCAGCGGAGTCGATGTTGAAGCAGTATGCGGTTACGTGGGAAACTTTTTCGTCTTCGATTGCCAATCGAAGCTACACAACGAAGAACGCGGACCCCGTTGCCAGAGTCCGCGCCTTGTCAGTCCCTTCACAACGACGTGTCAGGAAAATGGGTTTGTGTGGTCAGTGCATCATGGCTGGCCAATGTAAATAATACCTCCCTGCTTGCCATCAAAGAAGTAGCCAATGCCGACGCCGTTGAGGCCAGGAAGGTCGCGGAGGGAACC